>LBRC01000010.1:0-10832 GCA_000991205.1 Parcubacteria group bacterium GW2011_GWA2_36_10
TTTTCCTTTTTCAAGCAATTGAGAGGGCGAAAATTGATTTGTCCACAACAGATAAGACGGAGATACTTTTCTCTGAGCGTGATTTGCACATAGCAGAGTCGGTTCATCGTTTGGAGTTTGAGCAAATTGTGCAAGATCTTTTGCGTCGCATCGGCGATAAAATTGATCTGGCAGTAGCTCAAGCTGGTGTCCATAGAGAAGATATAGACTTGGTTTTAACAACTGGAGGCACCTCTTACATCCCATGCGTCAGGGATTTGTTTGCTGTTCGTTTTGGACAAGAGAAGATTCAGCAAATTGACGCTTACACTAGCGTTGCACACGGTTTAGGCTTAAGCGCATCAATGATATTGAGTTAGTGTTCAACCAAGGGTCCGTATTCGCGCGGGCCTTTTTATATTTGACGTTATATAGTATTTGTGTTATATCCATAATAGATAAATTGAACTTTGACAAAGAGGAGGATGTGACAATGAGACAGACCATTGCTCTTACAGTGCCGTATTCTAATACGCACAGAACTGCCGAAGAGAATCTTGGCTTAGGATATCTGGCTGCGACTTTGAGGTTGGCTGGTTTCCGAGTTGAGATTATTGACGGCTGGTTAGAGAACTTGAGTCACGAAGAGATTGTGAATTGTGTGGTTGCTCTGCCAAACTTGCTTTTGGTTGGAATTTCTGCGTATAGATCTTCTTTGGAAAATGCCGCTAGGCTTGTTCGTGACATTAAAAATCGTATTTCTATTCCTATTGTCGCTGGTGGATATGGACCAACTTTTTTTGATGAAGATTTTTTGGCAGCAGGTTTTGATTATGTATTAAGAGGAGAAGGAGAAAAGTCGTTGTCTACATTAGCTTGTGTGCTTTCAGAAAGCGGTTTAATCTTGGAAAATGTGCCGGGAATTTCGATGTTGAGTATGGGGAAAGTAGTTAGGGGCTCTATGTCGCATTGTGTTGAACATTTAGATTCGTTACCGTTTCCAGCTAGAGATACGGTTTATTCGACTATTCACTCGAAGAATCCTATTTCTGTATCTACGAGTCGTGGGTGTCTTGGAAGTTGTCTTTTTTGTGCTGTTTCTGCTTTTGCAAGACAGCATGATGGCACAAGATGGAGAGAAAGAAGTGTTAAGAATATTGTCAATGAACTTGAAATGCTTCATCAGAAGTATGGTGCTAAGTGTTTCAAATTTGTTGATGATAGTTTTTTGGAGCCACCAAGAGGTGAAATTTGGGCGGAAAGTTTTTCTAATGAGCTTTATTTAAGAGGCTTAACAGAGATAAGTTTTCGAACTCAAGTACGAGCAGACCGTCTTACTAACAAGATCGTTGAGATTCTTTCTGGCTGCGGTTGGTTTGCAACTGGTTTGGGCGTAGAAAATTGGTCGGTCAGTGCTCTTAAGAGAATGAATAAGGGTGCATCAATTGCGGATAATTTTCTTGCAATGGAGTATCTCGAGAGGCATGGTGTGTACGTGCAGATGGGTATGATATTGTTTGATTGGGATACAACTCTTGTGGAGCTTAAGGAAAACTTGGGTATTTTAAAAGATCTTAGTTGGCCAGTCACAAAGGGAATTTTTACCGAAACATATGTTTCCGCCGGAACTCCAAATGAGCGTCTTTTACTTTCTCGTTCGGATGTTCAGCAAAAGAGATCTGTCTTGGGTCATTTGGAATATCGCCCATGTGTACCAGAAGTTGATGTGGTCTATGAAGCATTGAGGTTGTGGCATCGTTCACATTCCTCTGTGTATGATCACGCAATAAATCCCATAACTGCACCAAAAGCAATAGATCGGAGTATGTATAGAAAATATCATGATATTTGTAGGCGTCTTTATTCTATGGATTTGGTCTTTTTTGAGCGTGTATTGGAGATGGCGGAACACGGAATCTCCAAATTAGATGTACAGACAGAAACGATGGTGCAAGTTTCTGACTTTCAGACGGATTACGAACGGATTGAGCGAGAGATTGTCTTGCTGGACCAGGTTTGCGGGATAGGTTATAGTGCTTATCCCAATCCTTTTTTAGGAGAAACATGATGAGCACAAATGGACACATGAGCATACTGAACGCTGGGTGGACTCTTGGAAATGATTGTCCATATCGGTGTCGGCATTGCTACAGTATAATGGTAAGAACCAAGGGTCGTAATTTACACATCAATGATGCTAATCGCATCATTATGCAACTTACTGACTATGGGATATCAGTGGTGAATTTAGGTGGGAACGAACCTTTATTTACTAATGGTTTAAATCCGAGGGATAGTTTGTTGCCTTATATCTTGAGAGAATTGCACTCTAGACAAGTGACTATTGGTGTCACAACGGCTGGTATTACCGCTAATTATCTTTTTGAGAATGAGCCAGAAGCATTTCGTGTTATCAATGATATTGATGTTAGTCTGGACAGCCCATTCCCCGAAGAACATGAAGTAAATAGGGGAGCGCCATTATTTGGACAGGGCTTAAAGGCGCTGGGTGCTTGTCAAGATGTTGGCATACCACATCGCAGTTAGAGCACCTCTCTACAATGCCGACTAGTGAGCAGTTTCGAATGGCAGTGAGCTATCTTGCGTCGCGTTGTCGAATCGTCGAGGTTGGTGAACCTATTGCTCAAGTGTTATTGTCTCATAAAGTAAGCTCTTGCCCGTGTGGAGTCAATTCTCTTCGTATTCACTCTATCACTCCTGATGGACGAGTTCCTGTTAGCCCCTGTGTGTTTTTACACGACTATCGCGTAGGAGATCTTCTCACGGAAGATCTTAGTGCTATCTTGGCCTCGGCTCAGTTTGAAGACTTTCGTCAGCGCCATCTTGATTTTGGGCGCATTGAAGGTTGTGGTGGCTGTGGCTATTTATCTTCGTGTAAAGGCGGATGTGCTGCTAGGGCTTATCTAGCTGAACAACCAGCAACAATTTGGCGGCGTGACCCTTATTGCAATGGTCCGCAAGTCTTTACTGATGCTTTGGTGGGTAATGATAATTTAGAGGAGGACAGTCTCGTACACCGTGGGTATCTTTGCACATTGATTTTCGCACCATAAGATATGGAGCATGGAGGAGAAGTCTCATTTGACTTTCTCCTCCTTTTTGTTTAAAATAATTTCTATGATAAATGTATATAAGTCATATTTAGGCAAAAAGGTGGATGTTGTTATCGAAAGACCTCTTGGGAGTAGTCATCCCAAACATGGTTTTAAATATGAGGTTAATTATGGGTACGTTCCAGATACATTGGCACCAGATGGAGAAGAAATAGATGTTTATGTATTAGGTGTTGATAAGCCTTTGAAAAAATTTTCTGGACAGTGTATAGCCATAATTCATCGTTTAAATGATGACGATGATAAGCTTGTTGTAGTTTCAGAAGATGCATTAAAAATGAGTGATGAAGAAATTTTGAAACTTACAAAATTTCAAGAAAGATGGTTTCAATCTATTATTATTAGGACGGCAGAATAATTTTATTTGCCAATTTTTTTATTTTATAATAGATATTTTTTTCAGATTTATTTATTATAATTTTTTTGTTGTGTAAAATCATTTTACCATTGATCATAAGGTCGTTAATCATTTTTGGTTGATGGTAAAGAAATAAATTTTTAATTACGCAATTTTTATTTTCGGTTAGTTTTTTTTGCTCGATAAAAAGTATATCAGCCTTTTTACCGGGCTCTATACTGCCGATTTGTTTTTCTAATCCTAAAGCTTTTGCGGCATTAGTTGTGACCATATCCAATAATTTTTGAAAGGTAATATTTTTTGACTTAGATAGTTTGTGATAAGTAAAGCAAGCCTTAGCCTCCAAAATTAAATTCTGATTTTTATTAGTGGCAAATCCATCTGTTGCTATTGTTGTGTTTATACCAATTTTTAGTGCTTCAGATAAATTTAATGTTTTATCAGCACAATTTAAATTAGAAGATAAACAGTGCACGATTGAAGCACCTGATTTTTTTATAATTTTTAATTCTTCATTATTTGCCCAATTGCAATGTACTAAAATAGTATTTTTGTTTAATAAGTTGTTTTTTTGTAAAATTTCAATAGAAGTCATTTTATATTTTTTTATAATCTCATTTTCTGATTGTTTTGTTTCCATTATGTGTATAATCAGTTTTATTCTAGGGTATTGTTTGACAATTTTTGAAATTTCTTTTAGTTTATTGTGATTAATACGATTTAGAGAATGGATAAAAATAGCCGTGGTATTCATGTCGGTCTCTTTTCTTTTTTCCAAAGAAAATTTATTCATGATATTAGAGTAGTAGTGTATGAGTTTCGGACTGTGCATGATTATATAACCAGAAACATTTCTAACATGCCAATTTTTGCACTCATTTGCTGTTCTTCCGCCGCAAATTGTAGAAGCTCCATTTTTTATAAGTAGCATCATTGAATAATCTGAAACTACAGAGCGTTTTTGTTCTAATGATGGATTCAGTATACAAACTTTGTCTGTAAAGTCTAAATAATTTTTGAGAGATATTTTGTCTTTTATGAAAAAACCGAATATGGACTCTCCTAAGTGTACATGAGTGTTAATGAGCCCAGGCATAATTATTTTGTTTGTACAATCAATCTTATTTTGACAATTATCAAATTCTTTTGTGCTTGGGTAGCCACTTTTTACTTTTTCTATCTGTGATTCTTTTATAATAACAAATCCTATGGGGATTATTTTTTTTTGATAATTTTGAGTGATGATTGTCGCGTTATAAAATATAGTTCTCATAATAAAAAATAAAGGAGTTTCCTGTGTGGGAAACTCCATATCGAATTACTTGGTGGTTTGAACAGTGGGAAGAGTTTTGATCATATAGTTTCGTATGATCAGACTGATATTTACTATTGTATCTGTTGCATCAATAATAATCCAATCTTGAGTCTCACGTGCAAGTTTTAGATATTCAAGGCGTTGTTTTTCGAAGAATCTTTGACCAGCTTGATCAAATCTAGACCTCTTGTATTGTGACCCGTTACGTTTTATCGCAACTTCTACAGGAGCGTCAAGTAGTATAGTGAGGGTTGGTTTTATGTTAGCAGTGGCTAACTTGAGTAACGCAATGATTTCATCGTGGCTTGCACCCTTAGCTAGGTTATAGCTTAAAAATGACCCTTGACCACGATCTGCTATGACTACCTTTTCTTGAGCGAGAGCGGGAATGATGACTTCGACGTACAATTGTGTTTTGCAGGCTAGAAATGCGAATGTCTCTGACTTTCTATCTCGTGGAACTTTAGATACAAGAGTCTTTTTTATTCCCGTGCCAAATCTTGTTCCACCGGGTTCAGAAACAGCCAGAGTAGAAATTCCTTGTGTATTTAGCCATGCACACAGAATTTCGCATTGGGTTGTTTTTCCGATCCCATCAATTCCTTCAATTTCTATTAACATAGGTTGCTCCCACGTTTGTGTTGATTGATTTTATGTGCCAATTCTATATACATAATAACGTAAAAATATATTTTGTCAAGTATTTAAGAGGTGTTGCACTTCAAATCCGAATGTGTAGGAAAATAGTGACATAGGCAAAATTTTAGAGTATATTTATTTTATGAATAAATTTGATTTACATTTTCATTCAACTTATTCTGATGGAAAGTTATCCGTCCCAGAATTAGCTGAAGTTATTAAAAGAGAAAAATTACAATTTTGTTCGTTGACTGATCATAATACTGTTGATGGTATTAGAGAATTAGAAACTAGTCTGTCTGGTTCCGGTATTAAAGTAATTACTGGTGTAGAGCTGACTGCTAAATATGGCGTAAACGAGACGCATATTGTAGCGTATGATTTTGATATTGATAAAGCCGCGGAGATATTAAAAGAGCGTAACGAGCTTGTTCGTTGTCAAAAAATTGAGGAAATGAAAAAAGCAATTTATCTTTCTCGTAAGGCAGGACTTCAAATTACAGGGGGATTAACGCCATTAGACACCAGGCAAAGCTTGCGCTGTAGAAAGAAGTGGAGTGAGCGTTGAGTGGTTAGTGGAAAAATTTAAGTTAGTAGCAAAAGATTTGATTATAGCTCATTCCTTTGTATCAGTCAGCGTGGTGACTAAACCGTTTGATGAAGTGGGTATAAATGATCTATTAAGACTAGGCATCACCGGAGTTGAAGTGTATCATAATAAGACTTCCGATGAGCAAATTTCGTTATTAAAAAAGATAGTAAACGAGCACGGACTTTATTATACTGGTGGGTCTGATTTTCATGGTAGAGAAACAGACACAACCATTGGGCAATATGGTGATAATCGAGCTATTCCGGATTTTTGTCTTTCAAATTATAGTTCAAAATAAAGAAATATTATGGAAACAGCCGAAAAGCAGCCTACTCCGACGCGAGGCGAGCTGTTTTTTATTTTTTTAGGCTTCTGTGTTATAATACTATTGTTATAAGTTGAATATCCGGCATACGCCGGACGAGAAATATTATGAAAACTAGCAATGTTTTTTGGTTGTTTATTTTGGTTTTTGTCTTAGTAATTGGCTTGTTTTTCTTCTTAAATAAGTCCGCTAGTCAAGATCAAGTAAGCTTTACTCTGGAAGAGGTTTTAAGCTGTTCTCAAGACAAGTTAGACAAATCAGTCTTAGCCTTGCCTAGTAATTCGCAAGTAATCGGGGCTTTTATTGCTTTTAAAAAAGTACCACTTGAGGAAAGTTTAGTAAAAAGCTTAAAAGAGCAAGGTGTGACTTTAGATCAACAATCTTTAGTTTTTGACCAGATGTGGGCAGAAATTCCCGTCAAAAGTCTATGTTGGTTAGCAGGCCTTGAAGAAATTAATTCTATTTTTACTTTAGCTAAATAATATGCAGTTAAAATTAATTAGTACGGTTAAAAATTTAAAAAATAAACGCGTATTATTGCGCTTAGACTTAAACGTCGCGGTAGCCAAAAATAAGCAAATTTTAAAAACTGATGCTTGGCGTTTAGATAAAGCGAAATTAACGCTGGAATATTTGATAAAAAAACAAGCGAAAATCATTATTATTGCGCATGCTGGTCGACCAAATGCTAAAGTAGTAAAAGATTTGTCGCTAGCACCCCAAGCTAAATATTTGAGTAAATTATTAAAACAAAATATTGCTATCTGGCCAGGCGATGTCAAGCAATATGTAGAAGCAAGTCATGAGTTGAAAAATGGCCAAGTAGTAATGCTAGAAAATATTCGTTTTCAACCCAGAGAACAAAAAAATTGCAAACGTTTAGCTAAGACTTTAAGTAATTTAGGTGATCTCTATGTCAATGATGCTTTTGGAAATATTCATCGTGATCACGATACTTCGATGCTGGCTATCACCAAATTTTTGCCAAGTTATGCGGGTTTTTTAGTAGCCGAAGAAGTAAAATATTTGAATAAAATTTTAGCTAAAACAAAAAAATTAGTTATGATTTTTGGCGGTGCCAAAGTAAGCAGTAAATTATTTTTGATTCAGAAATTTTTAAATAAAGCGGATCATATTTTATTAGGTGGAAAGCTCGCTAATACTATTTTAGCAAGTCGTGGCTATGTTTTTAATCAGGCTTCATATGATCGAAAAGAGCTAAAATTAGCCAAAAAATTAAATAGTGCCAAAATATTGTTGCCAGTGGATGGTGCAGTAGCTAAAAGTTTAGCTGCCCAAAAAGCTGATGTTTTAAGAGTAGAGCAAGCTACTAAAAATAATTTATGCGTAGATATTGGTCCAGCCACTGTAGAAAAATATTTAAAAATTTTAAAAAAAGCAGACATGATTGTCTGGAATGGACCATTGGGGTATTTTGAAAATAAGCTTTTAACTAAAAATTCACAAAATTTTATTAAAATTTTAGCTAAATTAAAACAAACTACTATTATCGGCGGTGGAGAGACGGTTGAACTAGCTAATCGTTTGGGTTTATTGAAGCAATTTAATTTTGTTTCCACAGGAGGAGGAGCGATGATGACTTTTTTAGAGGGTAAAAAATTACCCGCTTTAGAGGCCTTAATAAAAAAGTAGCGTGTATGCCAGATAAAATCAAAAAAATTACTGCTTTAGAAATTTTAGACTCACGTGGTGAGCCGACTTTGGAAGTAGAAGTAGAATTAAGCTCCGGTGTTAAAAGTAAAGCAGCGGTGCCCAGTGGTGCTTCTACTGGGCGTCTTGAGGCTCATGAGCTAAGAGATAATGATCCTTTACGCTATGATGGCAGGGGAGTTTTAAAAGCTGTTAAAAACGTCAATGAAGTATTAAATAAAGAGTTAGTAGGCTTAAGAGTGATTGAACAGGCGCAAATTGATCAACTCATGATTGAACTGGATGGCACAGCCAATAAAAATAAATTAGGTGCTAATGCTATTTTGGGTGTATCTTTAGCCGTGGCCTCAACCGCTGCCAAATCAACTGGCTTGCCTTTGTATAAATATCTTAGACAGCTTTATCAGCCAGCTAATAAAGTTTTTACTTTACCGACACCAGTGGTAAATGTTATTAATGGTGGTAAACATGCTAGTTCAAATATTAATTTACAAGAATTTTGGCTTGTGCCTTTTAAGGCTCCTACTTTTGCAGAAAAATTGAGACAAGCGAGTGAAATTTTTCATGCTTTAGCTAAGATATTACAAAGTAAGGGTTATGATATTGATTTGGGTAATGAAGGTGGCTACGCGCCTAATGTCACATCTCATAAAGAAGTTTTTGAGATGTTGATGCAAGCAATTGATTTAGCGCATTATGAGCCTTATGAAGATATGTTATTGGGACTTGATGCTGGTGCTTCAGTTTTTTATCATGAGCGCAGACAAAAATATAATCTGACTTTAGACAGATTAGCTTTGAGTAGCTCTGAATTGATCGAGTATTATCTTGATTTAATTGATGAATATCCTTTACGCTTTTTAGAAGACCCGCTAGCCGAAGAGGATTGGTCAGCTTGGCAAGAGCTAACAAAAAATCCAGTGATTAAACAGGATAATATAAAATTAATCGGCGATGATTTATTTGTGACGAATAAAAATCGTTTGCAAAAAGGCATTGATTTGCAAGTGGCTAATAGTATCTTGATCAAGCCAAACCAAATCGGAACTTTGACCGAGACTTTGGAGACTATTAGTTTAGCTAAAGCGAATAATTATCATTTGATTATTTCACACCGTAGCGGTGAAACGACTGACACGAGCATTGCTGATTTAGCGGTGGCTGTGAATGCTGAATATATCAAAATTGGTTCAACTGCTCGTGGTGAGCGCATAGCAAAATATAACCGTTTATTAAAAATTGAAGAAGAATTAAGTTAGCAAGTTATGAAGTTTTCAAGTTTTCAAGTTTTCAAGTTATCAACTTGCAGCGCCGACAAGGTGCAACTTGTAAACTTTTAACTTATTTATTAAAAAATATTTTATGAAATACGATAATAAAAATAAACTAAATAATACACCATTAGTCTTAGTAATCTTGGATGGCTGGGGTATTAGCAAGGTCACAGAGGGTAACGCTATCGCCCAGGCTAAAACACCAGTGATGGATAGTCTGTATCAAAAGTATCCCAACATTTTGATCAATGCTTCTGGTAAGCACGTGGGTTTGCCTAGCGAGCAACCGGGTAATTCTGAAGCTGGTCATATGAATATTGGTGCCGGTCGAGTGATTGAGCAAGACTCGATCGCTATTTCTAAAAGTATTAATAATGGCACTTTTTTTAAAAATCCAGCTTTTTTGCAGGCCGCTAAACACGTGACAAAAAATAAATCAGATTTGCATTTGCTGGGTTTATTATCTGACGGCTCTAGCCCACATGCGGACAATGACCATCTTTTATCTTTGTTGAGTTTTTTTGTCAATAAAACTAAGGCCAATATTTATTTGCATTTATTTACAGATGGACGTGACAGCCCACAGTATGCGGCTCTAAAAGTTTTGGAAAAATATAAAGATATTTTTAATCGTCAACGTATTCAGATTTCTACTGTCATGGGTCGTTTTTATGCCATGGATCGTAAAAAAGACTGGCCAAAGACAAAACTAGCCTATGATGCTTTGATTTTAGGTAAAGGTATCCAAGTAGCAGATGCTCCAGAAGCTATCAGTCAGGCATATAATAGGGGAGAAAGTGATGAATTTATCAAGCCTTCAGTGATATTAAAAAATAAAAAACCATTTGGTTTGATCAAAGACAATGATGCGGTGGTATTTTTTAATTTGCGTTCTGACCGAGCTAGACAGCTGACTAAAACTTTTGTGCAAACTGACTTTGAAAAGAAAAACCCCGGCTCTTTTAAACGTGCTAAAAATTTTAAAAATTTATTATTTGTAGCTTTGACAGATTTCGGTCCAGATTTGGATAGTATTTTGACCGCTTATCCCGGTGTAGATATTCCGGAAACTTTGCCGATTGCTTTGCGGGATTTGCGCCAGCTATATATAGCAGAAACTGAAAAGTATGCCCACGTCACTTATTTTTTTAATGGCGGTTATGATCATGCGGTGGTAGGTGAGACGCGAGTAAATATTCCTTCACAAAATGTTGATTCCTATGCCCAAATGCCAGCTATGAGTACTAGAGAGGTGGCTAGATATGTGACAGAGGCAGTACAAAAAAATCAGTTTGATTTTATTTGTGTTAATTTTGCCAGTCCAGACATGGTCGGGCATACTGGCGATTTACAAGCCGGTATCAAAGCGGTCGAAGTAGTTGATCAAGAGCTAGGAAAAATAGTCAAAGCCGTTTTGGCAAAATCCGGTACTTTAATCGTCACAGCTGATCATGGTAATATTGAAGAAATGATTAATTTAAAAACTAAAGAAATTGACACTGAACACTCGACAAATTTAGTGCCTTTTATTATCGCTAATCATGT
>LBRC01000010.1:10902-28084 GCA_000991205.1 Parcubacteria group bacterium GW2011_GWA2_36_10
TATGAATAGACCTAAACCAGTGATTTTAATTATTTTAGATGGCTTTGGTATCGCTACTCCAACGAGGGCCAATGCAATCGCACAAGCCAAAACTCCTAATTTTGATAAATACATGAGTAATTATCCAGTTATGCCTTTGGCAGCTAGTGGTGAGGCGGTTGGTTTGTCTTGGGGGGAAATGGGAAATTCAGAGGTGGGACATTTGTCTTTGGGTTCAGGGACAATTTATTATCAAAATTTACCAAAAATTAGCAAGGCTATTTCGGAGGGTGATTTTTTTTCTAATAAGGCTTTTTTGGAAGTGATTGCACATGTGAAAGCAAAAAATTCTAGCTTACATATTTTAGGTCTAGTGTCTTCGGGTGGTGTGCATAGTTTCAATGAACATTTGTATGCCTTAGTGGAGCTAGCTAAGTCACAAAAAGTAGAAAGATTGTATATCCATGCTTTTTTAGATGGTAGAGACACAGCCTATAATAGCGCAGTGAACTTTGTTGGGCAATTACAAGAAAAATTAAAAATTATTGGTTTAGGAGCGATTGCGACTTTGGCTGGTCGTTTTTATGCCATGGATAGAGATAACAATTGGGACCGGACAGAGCTAGCTTATAAAGCGATAGTGAATGGTGAAGCAGAAATAAAAAATGAAGACCCAATGGCGATTATTAGTCAGTCTTATCAGCAAGGTGTTTATGATGAACAGCTTAAACCTAGTGTAGTGCTTGATGATTTAGGCAAAGCAAAAGGTCAGATTAAAGATAATGATGGTGTGATATTTTTTAATTTTCGAGCCGATAGAGCGCGTCAACTAACCAAAGCTTTGATTGTGCCGAGTTTTGAAAAGTTTGCTTGTACTTATTTTAAAGATTTATTTTTTGTCTCGATGACAGAATATGAAAAAGATTTGCCAGCCAAGGTAGCTTTTCCGACCCAAGAGCTTGATATGCCTTTGGCGCGCGTGATTTCTGAAGCTGGCTTAAAACAACTACATCTGGGTGAAACCGAAAAATACGCTCACGTCACTTATTTTTTTAATGGTGGTAATGAAAAAGTATATTTAGATGAAGATAGAGTTTTAGTGCCTTCACCACATTTGTCATCTTATGATCAAAGACCAGGTATGTCGGCTAGAGAAGTGACCAATAAAGTAGTGCAAAGCATCAAAGAAGGCACTTATGATTTTATGGTGGTGAATTTTGCTAACGCTGATATGGTTGGTCATACGGGTAATTTTGCGGCGACTGTAGAAGCGATAGAAATATTAGATCGCTGTGTCGGTGAAGTAGTGGATACGGCCCTGTCTTACAATGGAGTGGTTTTAGTCACCGCTGATCATGGTAATGCCGAGAGTAAATGAGTCAAATCACACCAGTCGGAGTTTTAGCTGATGTGGCGCCAACGATTTTGAAAATTATGGGATTAAAAAAGCCGGACACGATGACTGGCGGTTCTTTGATTTAAAATAGACGAAAGAGTAAATAGCTTAAGATGATACCGATAATAACACCAATAATTACCTCGATAGTTTTGTGACCAAATTTTTCTCCTAAAATAGGAAACTGGTATTCTCGGTCGTCTGGTAGTTCTTTGACGAGTTGATTGATGACCGCGCCTTGTTTGCCAATGGCTTGCCTAAAGCCGTAAGCGTCACGAATGGTCATAATGGCTAAAATCACGGCCACGGCAAAAGATGGGGCTTGGGTACCATAATAATGTCCCAATGTATATACTAGCGATGTGACCATGGCAGAGTGAGAAGATGGCATGCCACCGTAGTTATTGATTCTTTTTAGGCGATACCAATCCCAAGCGCCTTTATAAAAAAGCACTTTTGAGACTTGGATCAAAAACATGACTATTAAGGGGATTAAAAAAAGTTGCCAATTCATAGATTTTACATTTAAGCAATTTTTCTCCCGCGTCGCGGGAGAAAATAGCGGTCAATAAGTTTAAAGCTTGATGCTATGCAAAATTCAGGCAATATCTGCCGCGCCGCGGCAGATATTAATACTGAATTTATTAAGCTAAGTATAACAAATTTTAAAGAAATAAGAAAATGACAATATTAGCGTTAATTATTTTAGGCTTAGTGCAAGGTGTGGCTGAATGGCTACCGATTTCTTCCGACGGGCATTTAGTTTTGGTGGAGAATTTATTAAAACTAAATATTCCGGTTGAATTTGATATTTTTTTGCATTTAGGCAGTTTATTGGTGCTATTATTTTTCTTTCGCCAAGAGATCAAAGAAATTGCTTTGCATTTTTTCCAGGCTAAAAAGTTCAAATCAGCACAATACCATGATTGGGTGTGGTATTTATTATTAAGTACTTTGGTGACAGCTATTATTGGTTTTAGTTTTTATCAAAAAATAGACAGTTTCCGCACAGTAGAAATAGCAGCTTTTGGTTTACTTGTCACTTCGATTTTTTTATTTAGTACTTTTTGGATCAAAGAAAGGAGAGGCTTAAATTGGCAAATAGCTTTGATTTTAGGACTAGTCCAAGGTATCGCGGTTTTACCTGGTGTATCACGTAGCGCCTTAGTGATTTCCACCGCTTTATTATTGGGGCTAAATAAAAAACAAGCTTTTGATTTTGCTTTTTTACTCGCTATCCCAGCGATTTTAGGGGCTTTAGTTTTGTCTTGGGACAATTTAGTTTGGCATAATGAATATCTCATAGCCTTAGTAGTTACTATCATCAGTGGCTATTTAGCTTTAATATTATTAAAAAGAATTTTGTTAAAAAATTATTTTCCCTGGTTTTTTGTTTATACTTTATTACTAGGCTTAATTACTTTACTTGCGATCTAAATGATTTATCCCGTTATTTTAGCTGGCGGTCGAGGAACTAGACTTTGGCCCTTGTCTACAGTAGATGCACCTAAGCAAGTGCAAGCTTTTGGGCAGAAAAAAACTTTATTGCAAGCTACTTATAGTCGTTTAAGTAATGGCTTTGCTAAAGAAAATATTTTTGTTATTTCCGGAGTAAATATTGCTAAAGATGTTTTAGCACAAATAGATATTGCCAGTTCTAATTTATTATTAGAACCGATGGCTCAAGATACCGCTATGGCTATTGGTTTGGCGGCGGTGCATATTTTAGCTAAAGACAGAGAAGGGGTTTTATTAATTTCTAGCAGTGATGCTTTTATTTTAGAAGAAGAAAAATATTTACAAGTTGTCAAGACAAGTGCGGAATATGTTGCAAAGCATCCAGAAAATTTTATGCTTTTGGGGATAAAACCTCTTTATCCTGAAGTAGGCTATGGCTATATTCATAAAGAAAAAATTAGCAAATTAAAACTTGCAGAGCAAGAAATTTTTAAAGTATTAGCTTTTAAAGAAAAACCAGATTTACAAACAGCAGAAAAATATCTAGCAGATGAGGATTATTTATGGAATCCAGCCATGTTTATTTTTTCGGCCCAACAATTACTCCAGTGGTATCAAGAATTTTTGCCTGAAATTTATCAGGCTTTAGTAAAAATTCAAACCGCTTTGCAAAGTTTTGATGCAGATAATTATCAAGCAGTTTTGGCACAAGTCTATCAAAACACTCAAGGCATTTCTATTGATTATGGTTTATTAGAAAAGCTTGATCATATGCTCGTTGTGCCAGTGGATTTGACTTGGGCAGATATTGGTCATTGGCGTGCTTTGAAAAATGTCAGATTATTACAAGAAAATACCGCTAATGTTAGCAATGTTTTGCATATTGGCCTTGATAGTTGTGATAATTTATTGTATTCTAGCAGTGGTAAATTGATTGCTACCATTGGTGTCAAAGATATGATTTTAGTCGAGACTGACAAAGTGATTTTATTATGCCAAGGTAGTCAAGCTCAAGATTTAAAAAAATTATTACAGCAACTAAAAGAAAAAGGCTTGGAAGAATATTTATGAAATTAAAATATATATTTTTAAGTTTAGTGATTATCATCATCGCACCGATACTATGGTTTTTTTTCTTATTAAATAGTGCTAACAATTTAGAAAGCCAAAAATCTTTTATCATTGAGCAAGGTAAAGGTGTCAACGAAATTAGTGATAATTTAGCCAAAGCTGATTTGATCAAAAATAAGTTTGTCTTTGAAACTTGGCTTTGGCTATTAAAGTCAGAGGATAAAGTCAAAGCTGGTATTTATTCTTTTCCGGCCGGCAGCTCTATCCGTCAATTAACAAAATTAATCTTAGCTATTCCAGAAAATACCGCGAGCAAATTTACCATCATTGAAGGCTGGGGGCGTAATTGGCCAGAATTTAAGAAAGTTTTAGAGACACATGATTTTTCTTATGATGAATTTTTAGGCTTAACTGCTTCTGCTAAAACTTGGCGTGAACAATATGATTTTTTGGCTGACGCACCCAGCACAGCTAGTCTAGAAGGCTTTTTATTTCCCGACACTTATTTTGTCGATCAATATACAGACAATATAATTTTGTTAAATAAAATTTTAATTAATTTTGAGCAAAAATTAAGGCCAGAATTAAGAGCCGAAATCAAAAAACAAAATAAAACAATTTTTGAAGTTGTCACTTTAGCCTCAATCATTGAGCGTGAAGTACCAGAACATGCGGATAAAAAAATGATTGCGGATGTTTTTTTGAAACGTTTAAAAAATAATATTGGCTTGCAATCTGATGCCACGATCAATTTTGTGACCGGTAAAGGCTTAACCCAGCCAAGTCGAGATGATTTAAAAATTGACTCTCCTTATAATACTTACAAATATCGTGGTTTACCACCAGGGCCAATCGCTAACCCAAGTATTTCTAGTATTGAGGCCGTGATCTATCCGACGCCAAATGATTATTATTACTTCTTGACCACCAAAGAAGGGGAGGTGATTTACAGTCAGACTTATCAAGAGCATTTGGCCAACAAAGCTAAATATTTGGATTGACAGCTTTGATAATTTAAGCTATAATCTTTACACAACTTAATAAATAAATGCCCATGACAGTAGGCTTTTGGCTAATATTAGCTAAATATAAGACCTACCGAGGTAAGAATTCTTCTTATTTTATTGTCTGCGGCTTAAAGCGCAGATTTTTTAATTTAAAATGTATGCCAAAAAGTAAACAACAAAAGCAGGATTTTTTAGAGAAAATCCAAGCCAAATTAGCTTTGAGTAAGGCAGCTGTTTTATCTTCAGATAACGGCTTAAACGTCAAAACAGTGGAAAACTTACGTAAAGCCTTGAAAGCCCAAAACGGTGAATATCTAGTGGCTAAAAAGACTTTATTAAAAAAAGCTTTAGGTGAGCTAGGAAACAACGAGGCTTTAGACAATTTGTCTGGTTCAGTCGGTATCGCTTTATCTTATGAAGATGAGATCGTAGCAGCTAGCATCGTCAGCAAGTTTGCCAAAGAAAATACAACCTTGACTATTGGCGGTGGTATTTTGGAAAACAAGTTTATCTTAGCAGACATGGTCAAGAGATTAGCTAGCTTGCCAAGTAAAGAAGTCATGTTAGGTAAATTAGTCGGTACTCTACAGGCTCCAATTTCTGGTTTTGTCGGAGCTTTGAGAGCTAATTTGCGTAATTTAGTTGGCGTCTTAAACGCTATTAAAGAAAAGAAATAATTAATTAAATAATATATAAATATTAATATTTTGCCTTTAGTCATCCGCCGCAAGGCGGAGACAAAGCAAACAAGAAATTTTATGTCAGAAGAGAAAAAAATCGTAGTTCCTGCTAAGTTCAAAAGCATTGTCGAAGAAATCGAAAAAATGTCAGTCTTGGACTTATCAGAATTAGTGTCTTTATTAGAAGACAAATTTAATGTCACCGCTTCAGCCCCAATGGCCATGGCTGTCGCTGCTCCAGTAGCTGCTGCTGAAGCCGCAGAAGAAAAATCATCTTTCAATGTTGAATTAACTTCAACCGGTGATAACAAAATTGGCGTGATTAAAGCTATTCGCGAAGTCACTCAATTAGGCTTAAAAGAAGCTAAAGATTTAGCTGATGGCGCTCCAGTCATGGTGAAAGTTGATGCTTCAAAAGAAGAAGCAGAAAAAATTAAAGCAAAACTTACTGAAGCTGGTGCCACTGTTACTTTAAAATAAAGATTTATAAAATACCCCCGCCTTCGGCGGGGGTATTTTTGTGGTTTATTTATTGATAAACATCATGATCACCGACAGCGTGAAAATAGATTGTTTTTTTATCTTTGCTAAATTCAAAGATAATTCTGTATTTATAGCCAATGGAAAAAGATAAAAATCCAGCTAATTTACCCTTGAGTTTGTGGGTTTTTAGCTGGCTAGCAAATGGATCTTGACGAAAAATAATTTCTTGCTCTTCGGCTAGAGTCTTTATTTCTTTGGGTAATTTTTTATACTCGCGGGCAAATTTTGAACTGTAAATAATCTCCATATATCCTAGATTATCTCAAATCTTTTAAAGATTTTAAAGTCTTGCCTTTACCACTAGCTATTTCGGCGCGGCTTTCATTTAGCTCTAATAAAAGATTGCCAAGTTGCCACTCTCTTAATAGATGGCGAAAAAATTCGCTAGTAGAGGAGTAGTCTCCAGTTTTGACAGCTTTTTTGACAGTTTTAGCCATCGGAGCTGGCAAAGAGATATTTATTACTTCACGCATATTGTTTAATATATTAATTGTAATAATTTGTATTACAATATTATCATAAGTTAAAAAATATGTCAATTAGTGGCGGGATTGACAACTTTTCACTTATTTGTTAGATTGAATTTAGTTCTGGCCGTTAAGTTACACACAGACGGCCAATATAAGAGACGGCGCATAAATTATTATCCGGCATGCGCCGGAGTAAACAAATAAACTTTATGTTGAGTAATAAACAATTAGATAAAGCGATTTTGCACTTTGTTTTAAGTGTTAATCTGGTTTTTTATTCTCTAGCACCGGCGTTTTCCGCCCCGGTTTTTGCTTCTACAGAAGCAGTAGAGAATAATCAAACGCCAATTATTAGTCAAAACCCAGCTCGCCTCGCTGAGTCGCAGCGGGCTAATATCCAGCCATTAGAAAAGCCTGTGGATATAGAACCAACACCAGATCCTACTATCCAGCCAATAGATATCGGGCAAATAAAGCCAGTGGAGATAATTCCGGAAGAAATCGTGCCTGAAGAAAATAAATTACCCACCGAAGATGCTAATCGTGACGGCGAAGAGCCGGAGCCATATATCCAGAAAGATGAAATCAAATCTTTGACGGATAAACTGAATATCAATACCGATACTAACACCGGGGCTTTTAATTATAATTATCCACTGGAAGTGCCAGCGGGTAGAAATAATTTACAGCCGGATTTAGCCTTAAGCTACAACAATCAAGATACAAATAATCAAAATCTTTTTGGCTATGGTTGGTCTCTAAATATCCCAAGCATTGAAAGACTAAATAAAACTGGTATAGATAATCTATATACAGATAATTATTTTACTTCTTCTCTTGGTGGAGAATTAACTGCTATTAGCTTATCTGACGATATTCATGGTACCTATGGTCCACGCGTTGAAAATGGTGATTTCTTAAAGTATGAATATACTACTAGTAGTACTTGGCTCATTACCGACAAAATGGGCGTTGTTTATACTTTTGGCAAAACTCTGGCTGACAGACAAGATGATCCCAATGACAATACCAGAATCTATAAATGGCTATTATCTGAAGTCAGAGATACCAATGATAACTTTATTCGTTATCAGTACTATAAAGACGCTGGCCAAATATACCCAGAAAAAATCTTTTATACTGGTCACACGCAAACTGATGGTATTTTTGAAGTAGAATTTGTCAGAGAAGATAGAACTGATAATCTAAGTTCTTTCCAAACTGGTTTCAGTGTTACTAATAATTATCGTTTTAGTCAGATTTTAGTCAAAATAAATAATCAGTGGCAGAAAAAGTATTATTTAAACTATGAAATAGGTGATAATGGCAATAGGTCTTTGCTGGGTGGCATTCAGCAAGCTGCGCCAAGCCAAGAGCAAGGTTTAGAAGCAACAATGCCAGAAGATGAATTTGGTTATCAGGTCAACGCTGGTTGGAATGATACTAGTTATGTCTTGCCAGTTGATTTTATACAAGTAGGTGGACCAGATGTTACTGATTTGGGTGTTGATATTGTAGATATTAATGGTGATGGTTTAGCAGATTTGGTAAAAGGTATAAATGGTGTCAGATCGGTTTATTTGAACGATGGTCAAAATTGGGTTTTAAATACGTCATATATTTTGCCTTATGATTTAATTGTGGGTGATAAGAATACGGGTTCAAATATTGCGGATGTCAATGGTGATAATTTGGCAGATTTTTTGATTAGTCGTAGGGACTATAATAATCTTCAAAATAATATTCAAGAAGTTTATATCAACAATGGTCAAAATTGGGTTTTAGATACAGCGTATAGTTTACCAGTATTTTTTGTGCAATGGGCGGATAATGGAGCCGATGTGCTTTCTGAAGATTTGGGTGTGCGTTTGGTTGATATCAATGGAGATGGATTGGTAGATATTTTATCGTCAACTAGTACTTGGTATTTTCAAGATAGTGCGGTTTATCTAAATAATGGTGTTGGTGGCTGGATAGAAAGCGCAAGTTATGTTTCGCCAGTTGATTTTATGTTAGGGAGAATGGATTACGGAGTTCGTCTAGCAGACGTCAATGGAGATGGATTGGTAGATATTTTGCATGGCGTTGATGCTGGTGGTCATCCAGAAGCTCATAAGAACGATGTTTATATCAATAATGGCCAAAATTGGGTTTTAAACGAAAATTATATTTTACCTACATATTTTGTTCAAAATGATTTGGGAAATCTGGTGGATTATGGGACTAGATTAGCAGATATTAATGGTGATGGTTTTATAGATGTTTTGCGCAAAAGACAAGGAGAGGACAGTGAGATGTATATTAATACTGGTGATGGTTGGGCGAGGAACTATTATTATGGCATTCCTTGGAATATATTAGGAGGTCCATACATGACTGATCAGGGTGTTAGATTTGCTGATATTAATGGTGACGGCGCAGATGATTTTTTACGGGGACATCAAAATATTAGTAGATCCATTGAACTGAATGATAGTTCGCATGAATTTTTAAATAATATAAATGATAATCAAAAAAATATTAATATAAATTATCAAGCTTCAGCTCAATATACAGAACCAGGTACTCAAGTCAGTATGAGCGCTGAAAGAGACGCGGAAGTTTTGATGCCGCCAGCTAGTTTCTCTTATCAAGTAAGCAGTTCTACTGACATAACTTTGGATGACAACATAACCTTACCCTATGTTTTTTCTAGCTATTATTATGAATTGGAGGGAGGTATACAGCTGGCAGATATCAATGGGGATAGTTTAGTTGATATTATAGCCTCATGGTACGAGAGTGCTCAGAATCACCCTAACGCAGTTTATATAAATAATGGTTCTGGCTGGACAGAAGATGCAAGCTGGATCGTTCCATTAGATTTTGTTGATTATCATAACCCCGGAGATCTGGGTGTGCGTTTAGCCGATTTAAATGGAGATGGTCTGGTTGATATGGTGCAATCTCATTATACGGGGGGAAATTTTACCTTGACTACTTCTGTTTATATAAATAATGGTTTTGGCTGGACATTAGATGGAAACTATGTTTTTCCAGAACCTTTTGTGGATCATATGGGGAGAGATATGGGTGGCAGATTAGCCGATGTTAATGGCGATGGTTTAGTTGATCTAATTAGAAGCAGACAAGGAGAGCCAGGTAATGTGAATAGGGTTTATCTAAATGATGGTGGCACTAATATGCTAACTCATATTAGTAATAGCCATAGCAGTAACATAGATATAGATTATCAAGCATCAGCTCAATCTCGAGATGTCGGTGACGCGTTAGCCAATCCAAAACTTCCCTATGTCATTCAAACAGTTCAACAAATCAATGTTTTTGATGGCGTAGCCACCACTACGATAGATTATAATTATTCCGGTGGAGAACAATATTTTGACGCTGAACATCCTCGAGACAAAAAATTTGCTGGCTTTGCAAAAGTAGAGAAAACTATTAGTAACAAAACTACTAGAACTTACTATCAGCAAGGAAATGTTACAAATACAGATTTTGGTGAAAGCACAGACACTTACGCTAAAATAGGCAAAGTTTATCGTCAAGAAGTTTATGAGGCGGAAGATTTAAAATCTACTAGCATTCAAAAATGGCAAGAGAGTAATTTAAATAATTATAATGAATCCATAGGTTTTTTCGCAGGATTTACAAACGATGCGAATACTGTGTCTCTTTGGCATATGGATGGTTTAGGTGGTAGTGCTGATAAAAGAGATAACGCTCAAGAAAATAACAATTTTGACTTAATAGAATATAACAACCCACAAGCAGTGTTAAGTTTTGATACTCGGCGTGCTGATGGAGCATATCAATTTAATGGCGTGGATCAATATCTCTCTTTTACTCCTTATAATCCCGGTGTAGAAAATTTCACTATAGAAGGTTGGATTAAATCGGGTGGTGTGGGTGGTCATCAACCGATATTTTATCAAGAACAAAACAGTGGCAATGGAAGGCCAAATATAGAATTATTTTTATCTAATGGACATCTTGGTTGTAATGCGTCTCAATTTGGCTGGCAAGGTTCTGATGATCAATCAGTTGTATCAAGCTCAATAATAGTAGATAATACTTGGACATATATTGCTTGTTCCAGACAAAATGGCGTGTATAAAATTTATATCAATGGTGCACTTGATAGTTCAAATAGTTATGACAGTAATAATGTCGTTTCTGGCATTAATAGCCCTGCTTATTTTGGCCGTAGATATAATACCGTGTATCCATTTGCACAATATTATTTTAACGGGGCAATAGATGAATGGAGGATTTCTAATATTGCTCGATCGGATGTGGAAATACAGGATTTTTATCAGAATTATTTAGATTATATACAGACATTGTTTATTAAATTTGTCTATAGTCCAGAGAAATCACAAATAGATTTTGCTAGCTCAACTGTAGCAACAGCTACGCAATCAGACTATGATTTAACAAACGGCAATTTATTGGCAGAAAATAATCTTGGCCAAGTAGATTTGGATATTAACACTGGTGAGATTCTAGATAATTTAGTAGGAGATGAAAAAACCACTACTTATGAGTATGCACAAAATACTACTAAACATATTTTGTCAGCGCCAAAAGAAAAAGTAATTACCGATAATCTAGATACAAAATCACAAGAGTTATATTATGATGATTTAGCTTTTGGACAAGTAAATAAAGTTAATCTTACTAAAGAAGATTATCTAGTAGATAATGTAGAAGTAAATAGAGACTTTAATACTTTAGGTTTAGTAGTTGCTGAAACTGATCCGGAAAATAATACTAGCAATATTGTCTATGATGAGTATAATTTGTATCCAAGTCAAATTAGCAACACTTTAAATCAAACAACTCATACGGAATATAATTTATTAAACGGACAAGTCGCAACTTCAACAGCTGCCAATGGTGCTATGACAGTGAATAGTTTTGATGCTTTTGGAAGATTAGTTAAGACTCAAATTTCTAGCCCAAGCTCTACAACAGCATTATTAACTAAACAAGAGATTATTTACCAAGATTTTGAATTTCCTCGTTATAAAGAAACTAAAGATTATTTTGACTTAAATCAATACAAAGTTCAACGTGAATATTATGATGGTTTAGACAGAGTCATTCAAACTAAAACGCAAACAGCTAATGCTAGTCAGTGGTCAACGCAAGATATAGCCTATGACACTCAAGGCAGAGTAGCACGTCAATCTTTACCATATATTAGCCAAGATATTAGCTATTCAAGCCCAGATTTGCAGCAAGTAGCTAAAAGCTATACTTATGATGGCTTAGACCGAGTTTTAACCGAAACCACTCCAGTGGGCACAACTAGTTATATTTATAATGGCTTGACTACTAGTATTTATGACGCAAATTCACGTCGTAAAGATTTAGTCAAAGACGCTCATGGTAATTTAGTTCAAGTCAAAGAGTATAATGCTCAAGATATTTATACTACAAATTATGAATATAGTTTGACGAATAAATTAACCAAAATTACTGATTCATTGGGTAATATTCGCAATTTTGTTTATGATGGTCTAGATAATCTTATTTCACAAGACATGATTCATCGTGTCAATGCGCAAAACATTCCGGTAATAACTTACACTTATGATCAGAATGGCAATGTTTTAAGTCAAACAAATTTTAATAACCAAGTTATTTCTTATACTTACGATGATTTAAATAGAGTTTTAACTGAAAGCGTCAATGGCTCTATTAAGATGACTTACACTTATGATCAAGGATCAAATAATGTCGGTAAATTAACTTATGTAAATTATAATCATAATGGTAATTGGCAGTCTTATAATTATAATTTGTTAAATCAACTGACAGATTATGATGTGCGTATCCATGGTGATAATTATGCCATTAATTATGGCTATAACTTAAATGGCAATTTGAAACAAATAGATTATCCAAACAATAAAACTGCCAACTATACTTTCAATAATATTGGTCAAGTAAGCGCTGTTAGTGTAGCCACTTCTACTATTGCTTCTAATTTACAATATAATATAAATGGTCAGCTAGTGCATTTAGAACGCGCTAATGGCCTGATAACAGACTACAGCTATACGCCAGAGCAAGCTTATCGCTTAACCAATTTAAGTACTTCTAATGCTAGTAGCACTTTGCAAGATATTAGCTATACTTATGACGCGGTGGGAAATATCTTAAACATCACCGACACTGCTAATACTGATTTAAAAAAATCCGCTACTTATCAATACGATGACTTAAATCGTCTGGCTTCTACTACTGTCAGCTACATAAATATTCCGAACTCAAATTATAGCCAACAATTCACTTATGACGCGATTGGTAATATTTTAAGCAATTCAGCTCTAGATACTTATGATTATACTCATGCCAATCCTCAGCAACTAAGTAGTATTGGCACGCAAGATTTCACTTATGACAATGCTGGTAATTTATTAACTGATAGTCAAAAAACTTTGACTTGGGATTGGCGTAGTCGCATGATCAAGAGTCAAAATACTGGCAGTGAAGATATTACTAACTATACTTATGATGCTAATAACCAGCGTTTGATGAAACAAACGCAAGAGCCATTAGATATTATTTTACCTCTAAAGAGTGGCGCTATTGGCTTTAATGGTATGGATGGTGGCGGCAATCCACCTCCACCCGCTCAATATATAACTATTGCTGAAGAACACTATATCGATCAATATTATGAACGCAATGACAAAAATAATGACACCAAAGACCACATCTTTATTAATGGCCAAAAAGTTGCTACAATAAACAATAATAATGCTCCTTATTACATTATTTCTGATCATTTAAACTCCAGCTCAATTTTAGTAGATAATGCTGGCAATATTGCCGAAGTTTCAGACTATAGACCATTTGGTTCTAGTGCTTATACCAATACTATTACAGATTTGAAAAATGATTATGCCTTCACTGGTAAAGAAACTGATGAAGAAAGTACTTTGCAGTACTTTGGTGCTAGATATATGGATAATAATATTGGTAGGTTTGTGAGTGTGGATCCAGCTGTTCTAACTTTTGGTAACGCTAAAGAATTTAAAGATAAATATGATCGTTCTTTAGAATTTCATTTATCAAATCCACAGAATCTCAATGCCTATAGTTATGTCATCAATAATCCGTTAAAATATACTGATCCTGATGGTGAAATAATTCCCTTATTGGTAATTGGTGGAATGGTGGTTGCTGGTATCTTATTTAATAATATACAAGCAGCACAAGCCCCAACAACCACTAATGCTCCTAGTCAATCAATAGCTACTGAAAGTAAAGATTTTGCAGAATTGGTATCTCCCAAATATGATAGTTTAAGTAGTATACAAAAATTTGGACTTGGGCTGATGACTTTTGGTATTACTAATAAGGTATCGAATTATGGTGTTAAAGTATCTAATAAGATAGTAGTAGATTTAGCTGATTCTACGATTGAAAAAAAATTTATCAAACACGTAGAAAAACAAGGTGAATTTGGCGGTAATATAACTAAAGAAGAATTTAAAAATACTTTGGAAAATATTTGGAAAGGATCCGGTAACCTCTTACAAAAAATAAGAGATAATGGTGATATTTTAAGATATGATGTAGAAAAAAATATTTTTAGTTCAATTAAAAATAATGGAGTTTTAAAAACTATATTTCAACCCAAAGAAGGTATTGATTATTGGCTTAAACAATAAATTATATGGACATTAAATTTAGTACACAGGATGAAGAAATAATTGAAAAAATTGAGCAAAAATGGAGTAGTGATGCAGGTTTTTCTATAACTTTGATTTCATCTATTTCTTCTTGGGAAAATTTAATTAATGAATGTAGAGATGGTTATGACGATGTTGTAGAAGAATTTACTAATGATCTTGCCAGTAGAGATATGATTCAACAAATATTAGATGTATTATCTAAGGATGGTGTACGTGAATTAAATAAATTTATAGAATCTTTAGATAGTATGTTTCTTGATAGTACCATTAAAGTTAATAAGTCTATCATGAAGTATGAATGGATTATTCCTGATAAACATTTTTGGTATTTTAGAGTACCAAAAAGAATTAAAGAAGACGAACTAGCGGCTTTTGAATCGCAATTAGGAGAAGATTTGAGCGGTAAAGTGGAGATTTTTTAATATTTTTTTACCAACAAAGACCTCCCCTAGTGGGAGGTTTTTTAGGTATATTTCTGGTTGTTGACAAATGATTTTTAGCACTCTAGAATAATAAGTGCTAATGAATGAAATTTATGTCAAAAAATGTGTTCTACAAGATAGTATTTGATACTAACAGTATATGGTTTAATAATGAAGATAAAATTAGTAAGCTTTTTAATTCTTCTTTATCAGATTCAGTTGGTTTTATTAAGATAAATAGTTTGGACCAAAGGGTATTCTTGTCTATGCCTGAAATCGTAACACAGGAACGTATAGAGCAGACATTGGGGCAGATTGATGGGGTGGTTCAAAAAATAGACAATGGTTTATTAGCCTTGTCTAAATTTGGTGTTCAAATTTCCGACAAACATTATAAGAAAAATTATAAAATCAAAGTACCACAGATACTTCATGAGATTTTAGTTAAGGATAAAGTAGAAGTTTTAAAAACTCCAAAATTTAATCAAAATGATTTAGTAAATAGATGTCTTAAAAGAATGCGGCCTTTTCATGGTGATGAAGACGAGGGCTTTAAGGATACTTTAATATGGTTAACGATTCTTGATGATGCAAAAAAACATAAAAATATGAATTATGTTTTAGTTACAAATAATGCCTCAGATTTCCCCATCGAAGAATTAATGACGGAATTTAAAAAAATTTCAAAAGGAGAATTATTTATATTAAGTGATGTCAAAGCTTTAAAACAATTTTTGGATGAAGAACTTGATTTAAATTTAAAGTTAAAGGAAGTGTATAGGCAGATTGAAAATGATATTAAACTTAAAATTGGGGATATTATGGTTAGTTTTAATATTCAAAATAATAGTAATTTACCAGAAAATGTTTTATCTTCTATCGATTTACATTCGATGTATATCTCACCTTATATGTATAACAGGGGGCGTGTAGTTGGTTATGATTTTAAAAATATTAGAATTGAAGATATTAATAAATTAGAAAATAATTTTTTTGAATTGAGGGCAGACTTAACAGTACGTGTGAGATATGATAAAGAAAAAGGCGGTTCAGATATTTATACTGGCTATTCTTTTGGTGGAGATCAAAATGATAATAAGACATATTCAATCCATTTTTATTATGACAAAAACAAAAATTTTATACAATTATTATCATCAAGAGAATTATATGGTAGTATAACTGGCTTACGAGATTTTGATGAGTCATAAAAGCATGTTATGAAGAATTTTAAAAATTACTCCACAGAACAATTAAAGGATGTTGCAAAATTAATAGGGATTTTTAGCACTGTGCCTATAAGTTTATTTATTTTGGCCCTAATAGCGGTATTAATGTTTTATACGGAGGATTTTTTTATTATATTACCAAATTTGATTAAAATTTTAATTGTCTTAATCATTTTTTTTGCTATTATTGGGCTATCAGTTACAATACATATAAATAGGCTTGTTACTGAATATATAAAAAAACCAGCATATATTAGTCTCGGTTTATTTATAAATGCTTTTATATATATAAAATTTGGTATCGGAATGCCAACTGGTTCTGGATTTACTGAACACATAGATTATTGGTGGTTAATAGCTCTATTTTGGATATTTTTTCCAATTATAGAGACTAAAAAGGTGAAAGAATACTATAATCAAAATAAAATTTACAGGGCTTTATCTTGGATGGTGCGTTTTCCAGTATATATTTGTGTGTTTTATTCTTTATTAGTTTTGATTATTATAGATGGTAATGTTTTGTTTTTTAAAATTGTTCCATTTATAGCTTGCTTACTAGGCCTTTGTTAATTGATTAAAAAAACAGCCCTAGGGCTGTTTTTTAGTGTGAAGCCCCGGGTTGATCCCGGGGTTATTTATTCATTAATTGCCAGTAAATACAGATGATTGCCGTTGAGCAGATAAATGGCTTTTTCGGCGGGGTCAATTGCTAGATCTAGCAAGTTATCAAACTTCAAAGAAGTATATTGATCTTTGATATCGCCAGCTTTGTCGAAGATCACGACGCGTTGGTTAGCCGGATCGATTAAGTATAGATATTTAGAGCTAGCAAAGGTTTTGATGATTGCTTTAGCGCCGATTGCAGGATAAGGCTCGTGATAATCAAATTTTTGGATATTGCCTTTATTGAGTTTATTGATTTGGCCATTGTCTAGGACAGTATAGAGATCGCCATCTACCGCTAGACTACTAGCCGAGGCTAGATCTAGATTAGCTTTTAGCCAAGCTTGGCCGTTAGCGAAAGTGTTATTGCTTTGTGGATATTTGAAGATTTGTTTAGCAAGTTTATCTAGGACATACATGTTGTTGCCATAGATGGCTAGATCTTGGATACTGGTGTTTTGTGTATTTTGGCTAAAAGAAAAATTTTCTTTTTGTTTATCCTTGAGATTAAAGACTTGGTAGCCGTCAGCATTGTGTAAGATTAAGCGATCT
>LBRC01000011.1 GCA_000991205.1 Parcubacteria group bacterium GW2011_GWA2_36_10
ATCAGGTCCTGACTCGGACAGAACTTTGTAGTTTGGGGTAATGCCGACAATGTCTTGTGCCTTTTCTTGAAAATTGGTTTTAGCATCAATGTATGACTTTTCCGCAATTATTTTATCTAAATTGATAATCAAATTTTTAGTGACAAATTCAGCTACTACTTGATAGCCTTGGTCTAAATAGATCGCGCCGGTCAAAGCCTCAAAAGCATTAGCTAAAATATAGCTACGAGCTTTTTTATTATTATCTTGCGCTTCACCGCGACTCATATAAAGATAATCATAAATCTTCAACGCTTCACCGACTTGTGCTAATTGATCTCTATTTACTAGACTGGAGCGCCAATTAGTTAAAGTTCCTTCGGCATCGTTATAGTTTTTATATAAATAATCAGTGACTATAAGCTCCAAGACTGCGTCACCTAAAAATTCTAAACGCTCATTATGATCGAGAGCAAAATTCTTATGTTCATTTAAATATGAACGATGCACTAAAGCGTTTTTTAATAAATCTTTATTTTTAAAAACAATCTTGATTGATTTTTCTAAGTTGCCTAAATTTTTTTCCATAACAAGTTATAATTTTATTCCTAATTTTTCGATGCCGTTGTCAAAAATTTCTTTAGCATTTTCATAGCCCAAAATATCTCGCGCTTCTTTGAGGGCGAACCATTTTACATCTTTAAGTTCACTTACTTTTGGCACGATGATTTCTGTGTCAGTGGTGGCGATTAAAAAATATTTGATCATTTTACGATAAGGTGTTTCGTTTGGTTTGTGGACTTTGACTTGCGTTTCCCCGATGTATTCTAAAACGTCTAAATTTTTCAAACCTGTTTCTTCTTGTAGCTCTCTCTGCGCTGTCACCTCTAAACTCTCCCCCGGTTCAGCGTGACCCTTAGGAAAAGTCCACTTACCATAGGCGTCTAGAATCAAACAAAAATAATAGCCCTCATTTTCTTTACGATAAATCAAACCACCAACCGAAACCTCTTTGATGCCTTGACTGGCTAGATTTTGTTTTTCTCCTTTATCTGACATTTCTTTATAAATGCTCCCCAAGACACCGTTCACAAATTTTCCTGAAGAGTCTCCGCCAAAAGCTTTGGCTAATTCTATCGCTTCATTAATAGCTACTTTCGGTGGAATATCAGCTGACATCTTTAGCTCATAGATGCCGATGCGCAAAACATTACGATCAACGATGGTGATTTGCTCGAGTGGCCACTCAGGTGCAAACTTAGAAACCAAAGCATCGATCGCTGGTTGATTTTTGACAATATTAATCGCTAGATTTTTTGCAAAATCTTGATCATCAAAATCTGGCGCAAATTCTTTTTTGTTGCGCTCAATCAATTCCGCGATATCTTTTTTTTGGTGGTAAAAATCCCAAGCAAACAATGATTGAAGGACAATAGTTCTGGCTAAATGTCTATTGGCCATAGTGGTTTATTTTTTGTTTAGTTTGGCTTTGCTAGCAACTTTTTTTTCGCCTTTGAAAAAACCACATTTCTGACAAGCATGGTGTGGCAAAATGCTAGCATTACAATTTGCACACTTATTGACAACTGGTTTAGCTAAAGCAAAATGTGAAGCTCTTCTTTTACCAGAAGATTTGGTTCTCTTTTGTGATGGTAAACCCATAAATTTGTTGTTTACTCCGGCGAATGCCGGATGATTTAAATTAAATTAGTTTAGAATTTCTTGATGTTAGCTAAAAATAACCAAAGCGTCAAGAATAGTGTGTGAATTATAACATAAAGCTTTGATAAAAGCACGGACTTGACATATTCAAAAATATGTGCTATGATTGAATATCTATAAATAAAAATACAAATAAAGATCCAAAAAAGACCCTTAAATATGTAGTTTTTGACCTGTTCAGTATATTTTTAGCTAACTGTGTCCACGACAAGCATGGGGATCATTTTTCCGATTTTATTTGGCTCTGGCTCAATACTTTCTAAAAATGATTTTCTTGGGCACAGTTAATTGGAAATATATAAAGTTATTAAAACCCCTCCGCCTACAGCGGAGGGGTTTTGGGCTAAAACAAATTAAAACAATAAAGACGGTGGTTTTGATGCATTCAACTGACACCCTTGACAGCTACTGTCAGTGTGCTATAATATTTTTATAGAGTAGTTGTCTGCTTCTGCAGGCACTGTTACCTGTCAAATAAAAAGAGCCCTTGAAAAAGGACTTTTTTTATTTTATACTACGTTAGCGGTGGATCTGAGGGCCTGTAGTGTTAATGGCAGCATACTACTCTTGACAGGTAGCGGAACGGGTTCGAAACCCGTCAGGTCAACCACATTAAAATACCTACTAAAAACCCCGCACAAGCGGGGTTTTTGTTATCTTTAATTTGGCACTACTTCAGCTGGTGGTGTTACTTCTGGTGTAGAACTAGTATTATTTTCTCCATCTAGCTCCTCTTGAGTGACGCCGAGCAGACAAACCTCTTGCCAAGGCACATAGTGACTATAAAAAGTGGCAACTTTTGCTTCACTTTGATTTGGATACTTGACAGTGTAGTCAAATCTGGCATCTGCACCATTGTGAGCTCTTTCGGTACACTTGGTTTTACTTGGCTCTAGATCAATAGTTTTAATAATCCTTTTCTCTGGTGGCTGAACAATATTATAGATGACTGGATCAGTCATGATCACTTCCCGACCATCTTTAGTACCCCAGAAATCAAAATATAGCTTGGTGCCCTCTATTCTGGTTTGGATCAAAATATATTTTTCCGTATCGTTCAGAAATCTAAAATCTGGCCAAGGACTATAAATAGTCGCGTCCGTACCAGCTGGCTCATAATAAACCACGCGATAAGAATGATTACGTCTTTGGGTAATCGGCAAACCAGAAGCTAAAGCACTACGAAATGCTGTTGTACCGATTTGACATAAGCCACCGCCAAATTCTGGAATAGTCTTATTGTCTTTAATCACTAGCTCCTGTAGATAGCCATGTTCACCGTCGATTTCTCCTAAAGCTTTGAGTAAAGAAAACTCTTCTTGGGGAGCAATCAAAATACCATTTAAACTATCAGCCCCGACATTGATATTGTGTATACGATTTTTTGGGCTACCAGTAAAATCTGATTTTCCTGTGCCGATGATTTCTGTGATACCTAAACCATTGACATTGCTATTAGAAATTTTTGGCTCAATCTCTTTGACGGCTAAAGTAATATTCAAATCTGCGTTTGCTAATTTTTCTTCCAAGCTTGAGATAATATTTTCCCAGTCCAAGCTAATACCCTTTTGACTAGTAGCAAACTCTTTGACGCGTCCGCCAACTACTTGAAAACGAGCATCTTGAACTGGCACTTCTATTTTTTCTTTGATACTATTTAGCTCAAAATATTTTTCCACTAAATCTTTGTCAAAACCTAAATAAATTTTTTTATCTTTATATTTAGCCCTTAGCCATTTTTGCCAGCTGGTATTTTTTACTTCCCACTTCTCTTCTGCAAAAGCTAAATTAAATTCACCTAAATCTTTAGTCTCTAAAATATCTGTTTTTAATTTTTCTAATTCTGTCTTCTTAATATTTGGTTCATCTATCTGAACTTGCAAAATAATGTCTTGATTTTGTAAGCTAGTGATTTGTTTTTTAGTTTCCGCCATTGCCATCACAAAATCAAAAGTCTGACCACTTTGTTCAGTTGTAAAGCTAACTTCGTTATTCTTTATTTCAAAATTTGCTTCATTTTTTGGCATTAAAACACCAGCTAAGCCAGTCTGCAACATCGTCAAATGCTGTTGCTCGTCCCATTGATAACTTAAAACAAAATTTTTCTTAAAAATTAAAGCCTGTAATTTTGGTAAAAAGTTTGTGATAGCTTTATCATTTTGCCAAGCAAAAATCTGATCCAAGCTTGGCTCGATGTCCCAAGAAACCAGCGGATAAGAAGTGTCAGCTGATTCTAAGCTGGTGACAGTCGGATAAACAGTCAAAGTCTTTAAAGGGTGCTGATAGACAAAACCACGGCGAGATAAAAAGTCTATTTTTTGTTGCAAAACTTTGCGGGCTTCGTCTTTGTTTAAACCAGACAAATCATTAGAACCTAGACTGACACCTTTCAAAATTTTATCTGACAAATTAGCATTGATTCCCCAATTAGCAACATATGCTAAACCTACTAAAACAAGCAAAATAGCCGCTATTATCAGCGACCATTTAAACCATAGGTTTTGCCACCAAATTTTCCAGGTCTCTAGCATCTTAGTCCTGCTTTAACAATTCATTTAAAACGTCTTTTTTATTTTCTTCACTAGCTACTAATGTTTGTGTATCAATACTTAAAAAAACTTTAGCACTTTGATCAAATTCAGTACTAAAAATATTTTTTGGTAAAACTATTTCTTGATTATTAGCGTCAAGAAAAAATATTTTATCAGCTTCTGTTTTTTGCCAAGCTAATCCTAAATTATTAACCAACATAAATTATTTTTAATTCTCGTCTTTGACTTTGATATTAATATCTTTAGTGTGCATTTTTGGTAAGGTAATAGTCAAGACTCCATTGCGCATACTAGCCTCAATACCTTCGGCGTCTACTTCCACCGGTAAAATAATCGAGCGAGAAAATCCACCCCAATAACACTCTTGGTAAAAATAATCATCTTCTGCTACATCGCGTTGTTTTTCTCGCCTACCGCGGATAGTGATCATGTCATTATCTATCGAAATATCGATGTCATCTGGTTCTACGCCGGCAATAGTTGATTTGATGATAATATTTTTTTTATCTTGATAGACATCAACAGCTAATTGACCCTCTTCTTCTATCTCTTCACTCATTTCCTCCCAAACATCTTCTGCCCCTTCTTCTTCATCCTCTTCCTCGTCATCAACAACGTCATCATCAGCTTCTTTCCCGCCTTTGGCGGGACCCCGCTCTGCGGTGGCATCTTCTTCTAAATCATCGTCCTCTTCGTCACCCTGAGCTTGTCGAAGGGCTTCTTCGTTTAAATTCCTGACTTCTAGTTCAGCATAATCATTTTTATTTTTCTTTTTGAAATTGAACATAAATTAATAAATTTTTGTTTAATCCGGCGGATGCCGGATGTTTTAATAACTATATTATAAAAGTTTACAGCTAAAAAGTAAAGAAAATAAAAGCCCCCGAGCCCGACCGAAGTCAGACTCAAGGGGCTAGCGCTCAGAAGTTGTGCATGATCAGGCTGATGGACAGCATGGTCACGAACCAATGCAAGAGGCTTGAAGACGCCACACGAAAGTCTCTGTCGCCCCAATAGCGCTCACCTTCCTTCATGATGCCCCAGAGCACCATGAGGATGGGGATCAGGAAGAACCAGGCGACTGGCACGGTCTGCGATTCGCTGGCCATGACAATGGCGCCAGAACAGAACAAACAGAACAGTGTGTTCATGAGGGCCAGTTTGGCAGACTTCGTCTTGGTGAACCAGAAGAAGGCCATCATCAGCAAGGCTGAAGCCAGAACACCGAAGAGCAGCACCATGTCCCTGAACTTCTCCGGCGCGTTCGTGAAGAAGTCGAGCGCCCGAATCGCGAAGAAGAAGATGAGGCCATTCAGGAAGGTGCTGATCAGCTGCCACATGTGCAGCTTGAGGTTGGACTCGGTGTTGATGTGGGAAATGGGCTCAATGCCCAAATCATCGGCGGTCTTGATGGAAGTGGTCACGGGATCCTCCTTGTGAACATGGTGCCCCAAAAGCATTTGGAGCGGTTGAAGTGTCGAAGAACGTAATATAATATAATAGCACATAATCAATAAATTGTCAAGGTTTTATGTTTTTTAAGCTAAAAATAGCTATTTTGGCCTTCTTGCTAATTAGCTTTAAAAATAGTATACTGAAGCCGCTTTTTGTAATAAGAAAATAAAATGACAGATTTTTGGGACGGATTAATCAAAGAATTGCCGGTTTCAGCGGCCGCTAATATCCCTTGGAACTGGGTTTTATTTGCTTTAGGGGCATTTTTCTTATTAAAAAGCTTAGGCATTTTTACCTTAGTTAGCCAAATGCTTTAATTTTATTGACTAGTTTGGCTATTTAGCCTATAAATAGTAGATAGAGGTTTTTGTTTAATTTGTGCCGGAGTGGTGAAATTGGTAGACACGCTTGGCTTAGGACCAAGTGCTTTCGGGCGTGGGGGTTCGAGTCCCTTCTCCGGTACCACAATTTAAGGGCATATAGCTCAGCTGGTTAGAGCGCTACATTGACATTGTAGAGGTCAGAGGTTCGAGTCCTCTTATGCCCACCATGCAAATTTTAAATTTACCTAAATATATACCCCCGATCGCTGGGGTTTTTATTTTATTTAATTATTTTAAACTTTTTAGCTACTAAATATCCTCCGTATAAAATAATTAAACTTAATAATAAATAAGTGACGATTTTTTGGGCTTTAGCTTTGCGCTCGGGTGTCATCAAAGAAAAAGCCGAACTAGTAGCATTGTCCTCTTTTGCTTTTTCACTGGCAACTACTTGGCCGACAGCCAAGTCGCTGGGCGCTAAAATATTTAATTTTAATTTACCTTGCACTTCCGTCAAAAAACCAGCCGCTATGATTTCTTGTCCTTTTTTTAAATCCAAATTTTTTGGATCAAAATTTAAATAAACCCTAACAAGACTTTCGGCGTCTTTATTTTCCGCTAGATAAATATTCTTGCCACTTTTTTTGACGACGATGCCTTGTATTTTTTGCCAAGAATTTACTCGATCATTTTCTAAATCAATTACTTCGGTAATTTCTTGCTCGCCATAATTTTCTATTTTACTCATTACGCTCAAATCATCGGCTTGAGCAATTTTTACCCGTGCCGGAGTTTCAGCTTTAGTTAAAACACCCATTAAATTTAGCAAATCTCCTCTTTTAATTTCTGGCCATTTCTTATCTTTTAAATAAACTTCTGTCACTTGCTCATAATTAATTTTTTCACCATCAAAATCAGCTAAGTATAAAATATTAGAGTCTTGATTTGCATCATGAATAGCTACACCTTGTAAAATTAGATCTGAATTTTTGGCTGCTTCATTTAAAATACTAGGTGTATAAATTTTTTCTCCTAACACTAAACTTTGATTACTAGCATTGGGTGTAGCATTTTTATTTACGGACCATTCTTGATTTACTACATCATAAGCATAGCTTTGAGCTTCGGGAATATTTTCATATTTTATTTCTTGCCACAAATCTTTAGTTGGCATCAAAAGCCTGACGCTATCAGTATTATTGTTTAAAGTTAAGCCAGTTTCCTGACGCGTAAAAACCTTAAACTCTCCGGGCGAAATAATAGTGCTGGAAGCAAATATAAAGGGCTTACTGCCACCATCAGCATCATCTAAGCTCCAGGCAAACAGATCGATCGCTTGATCAGAATTATTATAAAGCTCTAGCCACTCGTTATCGTCAGAACCTTTCGGATTGGGCATAATTTCGGAAATTAACAAATCATTTAAGCCAAAATTGATGGCTGGTAATTCTATGTTTAGTTTAGCTAAATCTTTATCCGCTATTTCTAAAAGCAAGCTTGCTTCACTGAATAATTTTTCACTATCAATTACTTTTAATTTCACTAAATATTTTCCCGCACTAGCAAAAATATGATTTTCCATACTTTCATCACCTTGAGTTTCATCGCCAAAATCCCAGAGATATTTCAACTCACCCTCTTCTGGATCACTAGACTCTTCAGCTGATAAAATAATTTTTTCACCAGCCATTAAGTCTTTTGATTTTAAAATAATTTTTGCCACTGGTGCTAAATTATCAACAAAAATATTAGCGGCATTTGGTGTCAAAACACTGGTCCAAACAAATTCATTATTTTTACGCGCATAAGCTTTATCTTCTAAGGCCGGGTCTTTATATTCTATTTTTTGTAATAAATTTTCTTGCGGATCATAAAGCTTCACGCTGTCACCACCAGTATTATTCAGAGCAATACCAGTCACACTTTTGTCTAGCACTAAATATTTTTTAGCTTGAATATTTAAATTCAAATCATCTGAAATACTAAAAACTCTAGCCGAATTATCCTGTAGTTTAAAACCAGCTAAGTCAATTGTCTCATTACCACTATTATAAAGCTCGATCCATTCGTGGCTATCTGCGCCTTTGGGATTTGGTAAAATTTCAGAGATCAAAACATCCTGCCAGTTATTAGGTGGCGGAGGCGTTCCGCCTCCGCCACCGGAGTTTTCATCTTCTTCTGGCTCCTCTTGTGCTTGAGCTGAAACTGTCACTAAACAATTAGCTGTACTATTTAATTCTCCATTAGAGACATTCAGGCTCACCTGATAATCACCTACTTCACTAAAAGCATGTGTAGCCTGAATTTGTTCAGAGCTTGTGCCGTCAGCAAAATCCCAATGATAACTTAATTCTAAATTTTGCGGATCACTAGAGCCGGAAGCGTCAAAACTACCTTCAACGTTTATTAACAAATTACTTGGACAATTAGCAACCGCACTAGGCACTAAAGTTTCCTCGCCAACTTGACCATCGCTATTTGCTTGCCCTGGTGTGCCACCAGCGACACTCGACTCTTGCCAATTATTAAAACTTGTATCTTGGTTTAAACTTATTTTTTCTAAGCTAAACCCTGAACCAGCCCCACCCCAAGTCGAGTCATAAGTAGCTAAAATACTTTGTGTTTGTCCAGCGTCAAAACTCAAGGCCAAAGTTGAACTAGAATTTGATAAACTCATGACTGTGTCAAAAACTTTGGCGCTAAAACTTGGGTGATCAGTTAAAAATTGATTAGCGTCAGCGGCGATAATAAAATATTCTTGTGGCAAAATAATATTATTTTCACCACTTGCTAAATTTAACGTATGATTTGTACCATCAAAAAAACGCCAAGTGCTATTCCCCGCGCCTGTTAAAACTTCTACATTTTCTTGGCCAGCATTATAGACTTCTATCCACTCATGGCCAGCATCCGCTCCGTCTAAATCATACATGATTTCCGAAATCACCAAATCATTATTACTGGCCTCTAGTTTATTTGCGCCACCAAAAACTACTAAGCATAAAATGCTTAACAAAATCGCTTTCTTCATAAGCTTTTATTTTAATATTAATTATGTAAGTTCAAATACTGTTTTACACCGGCTAAATAATTTTTAAAAAAGTATTTATCTACATTTTTCTTATTTACCTCTAGCCATTCATAGCCGTCGTGCTCCCAACTTAATTTTATCTTACCTGAAATATATCTAGCCACAAAAAATGTATACATCACTGGTAAATCTTTTTTATTTGGTCTAACTTTGCTAGGCACAATATATTTTACCGCTGTAATTGGCATCTCTGTTATCTTTATTTTCAAATTACCAATTTCTTCTTTGATTTCTCTTTTTAAAGTTTTAACAAAATCATAATGTAATTCATTGACATTAATTCTGCCACCAGGCAAATCATAAAAACCAGCAAAGTAAGAAGTAGTGGGAACTTTCAAACCAAGAATTTGTTTTTTACTATTTACTAAAATTAGCTTAAGTGAGACATTGAAATTAGCGTGTGACATTTTTATTTACTAAATAATTAATGCTTAAATATTATCGCTGATTTTAAAATTAAGCAAATTAATTCTCTTAAGAAAATTCCAGAGTTTAACAGGCCGAAAAACTTTGGAATTCTCCTTAAAACAACTAGTTGTTTTCCATTTGAATCTCTTCGACTTCAATGTCTTCTTTAGCGGTCTCATCTCCTAGGCTGTCTTTTTTACTACCGCCGAGCATGATTAGGTCAGTGGCGATAATTTCCGTGGCATAATGTTTTTTGCCTTCTTTGTCGTCCCAATTTCTATTTTGTAAACGACCTTCGAGGTAAATCTTTGAGCCTTTTTTCAAATAAGTAGCAATGATGTCGGCCAAGTGGCCCCAAGCCACTACTTTGTGAAAATCAGCTCTGGTTTTTTTCTCTTTTGATTTAGCATCGTACCAAACATAGTTGGTAGCTAAATTAAAAGCACTGACTGCCTGACCAGATGGCAGGTTTTTTAAAGTCGGATCTTGGGTCAAATTCCCAAGCAAATTTACTTTGTTTAAATCCATAATCGCTTTTCCTTTCTATCTTTAATAATTAATTTTCTTCAAGCAACCTTGACAAAACGCCAAGAATTGTCTATATTGTTTATGAAGGCTAAGCAATTCTGTCAAAAGAAATGTCTTGCCCTCAAAATCGCTTTTCTTCAAGAAAAACCAGCCTTTATGGCTGGTTTTTCTATTATATAAACTTATTGGTCGGTTTTTTAGAGCATAAAAATGAACGTTGTCCTTGGCAATTTCTGATGAAAATAGATTGTTGGCTAATATTCGCCCAAACATAGGTAAATAAAAATAGTTTATTTAGCATAATTTTATTTTTATTTTGTTGACTTCTAGGAAATCCCGTCTCGCGGGATGACGGCTTTTCTATAAGCCGTCGCTCATTTATAAGACGGCATAACTTATAGCCTCATCATAGCAAACCTAATAAAACTGTCAAGTGGCTATAATTTAGCTAGTTTTAGCCAAAACAAAACACCCACCTTTTTTCCTCTAAAAAGGTGGGGTTAAAAAAACAGCTGATGAGCCAACGGATCGCCGGCCAAACCAGGAAACAAAGAGGGGGCAAGGCCAACAAAACGTAAGCGCTAACGAAACGCAGAGCATGAACCACCCTCTCCCTTCTGGAGATGACGTGGTAAGACCAGGGGTAAACCTTCACTGACAAGAGCCAAGCAATGGTCCAGATAAAGATTCCGGACACAATGTAATGCTCTTGGCACCAGACAAGTAAGCTGTACCAGCTCATTTTTCCCTCCGATTTTAAGAGCCTCTTATTAAATTAATCCTAACCCTGTTTTAAAACTTGGTCAAATCTCAAACTATTGACAAAAATATACTTGTATGCTATACTACAAAATCTTCTTAACTAGCGTCGAGCTAGCTAAAAGACTCGTTCCTTACATTTTTTCAATTTTTGGGAGACTATCATGAGCACGAATTTTGTTCTGCCCACCAAGAAAGAAGCCTCTTCCTGCGTTACCAAGGCCTACAAACAAGCCGGCAAGGGAAATCCCTGGCGCAATGCTGCCTGGCATCTGTTGGTGGAAAATCATGCCACCAACAAAGAAGACCACGAACAACTGCGACGACTCCGCAATCTCTTTTTCTCGCTGGAGAACTGCGGTTCTCCGATCCGCCTGATCACGCAGAAGATCGTGGACCTGTGCAACAGCCACGTCAGTTACGGTTTCGCCGTGCGCACCCTTTATCACGATCCTGACCTCGATCTCATCGAGGGAGAGGGTCACCACTGGATGAAGGTGCTCACGGAAGAGCGGGGTCTCCTTTGGGCACAGCCTAACGGGCACCAGACAAACGAAGGAGCTGTCTTGGCTCCCGAACAAATCTTCTGCCAGACTGCCATCGACCTCTATGATGCCAACCAGATCAGTCGACGCGAGGCGTGGGAGCAGGTCAAGCACATGCTCAACCCCGAACCGATCGGCCTCTTCATTTCCGTCTGGCCATTTGAAGAAGAAGAGTTTGGTAACTTGGCACAAGACTACTGGAACGGCAGAACCGCTGTCAAGGTGGTCATGCACCGACTGGGTCTCTGGAATTTCCTGGTGTCACAGCTGACCATCACGCCTGACGATCCACGTGAGCTCACCGCTTTTCGCCGGACATTCTTCCGTGTCAGTCCCACACCCACAGAGTTGTTCAGAGCCATTGAGAACGGCCGCCAGGAAGCTCCGTGGAATCGCTCCGCCATCAAGTTCGAATTGGAAACCAAGTTCCGGAATCAGCTGATCCCTGGCGAACTCGAATTTCACCTCAACAACTTGTGGCCAGAGCACAGACAACAGCACGTTGCCTAGTCCTCCCTTCCACTCACTCCAAGTTTGACCTTCACAGGTTGAATGAGGAGTGGGTGGATTTTTATTTCCCTGCTTTGTAGCGAGGCGAGAAAATATTTTTTAAAAAACTTTGACGATGTAGTGACGAGGTACCATGTTTTAAAATCGCTTTAATATGCTCAACACTACCATAGCCTTTATGTTTAGCGAAATTATATTCTGGATAAACATCCTCTTGTCTGGTCATCAGACGATCACGATAAACTTTAGCTAAAATACTAGCGAGAGCAATGCTTAAAAACTTTGTTTCGCCTTTGGTAAAAAATTCTATCTTTTCCTGCCTGCCGGTAGGCAAGGTATTATCTACATAATTATTAAAGCCGCCGACATGGTCAGCTACTACTCTACCGGAGAAATTATTTATTTTTTTTAATAAATTTTCTAAAGCCTGATTTACCACTAAACAATTAGCCAGCTGAATACCAATTTTATCTATTTCTTGATTATCTATTTCAGCTTGCGCCCAAATAAATTTGTCTTGTAAATTAACAAAAATTTCTTCGCGCTTCTTGGCTGACAATTTTTTTGAATCTTTTACTTCTGTTAATAATTCATTTTCTTCTGGCGTGCTTTTTAATAGTACAGCCACCGCAACAATCGGCCCTGCCAAACAGCCACGACCAACTTCGTCAATACCAATAATATAATTATCATTCATATAAACATTATAACATAAATACCCCGCGACGCGGGGTATTTATGTAAAGTTTTTATGCTCTTCGGGAAGCATTCGGTTTACCCCGAGCGCCTGCCTGCCGGCAGGCAGGAAGTCGAGGGGTTAATTTCTTGCTCTAGAGGCTAAGTCGATTCTAGCTAAAGCAGTGACAAAAGCTGCGGTGCGTAAATTCACACTATACTTTTGTCCTGCGTCCCAAACAGCTTCCCAGGCAGGAATCATTTTGTCTCGTAATTTCTGATCTACTTCTTCAGCACTCCAATAATAATTACTCAAATTTTGAACCCATTCAAAATAAGAAACCGTCACGCCACCAGCGTTAGCCAAAACATCAGGAATTAAAACCACTTTATTTTTAAATAAAATATCGTCAGCTTCTGGCGTGGTTGGGCCGTTAGCAAGCTCTAATAAAATTTTCGCTTTGATGCTGTCAGCGTTGTCAGCCGTAATTTGATTTTCTAAAGCGGCTGGAACTAGCACGTCTAAGTCTAGAGCAAAAAATTCGCTAAAAGAAATTTCTTTGGTGCCTGGGAAATTTTTCACACTTCTATTTTTTTCTTTATAAATAGCAAGCTCGGGAATATTTAAACCAGCTTCATTAAAAACAATGCTTTGTGAATCAGCCACCGCTACTACTTTATGGCCAGCCGCAAATAATAAACTTGCCATGGTGGCACCAGCGTTACCAAAACCTTGCACGGCCATTTTTAAGCCGCTACTAGCTAAGCCTAATTGCTGACAAGCTGCCTGCAAAACATAAAAGCCACCTTGCGCGGTCGAAGTACCGCGACCTAGTGAACCGCCGAATTCAACTGGCTTACCAGTCACCACACCTAAACTCGGCTTACCTTCTAGCTTAGAGAACTCATCAGCCATCCAAGCCATGATTTGTGGTGTAGTATAGACATCTGGTGCGGGAATATCTTTTTCTGGACCAATGACCGGACGAAAAGCGCGAATCCAAGCCCGAGACAATCTTTCAATCTCGTTTTCACTCAAAGCTTTGGGGTCCAAAATCACGCCGCCCTTGCCGCCGCCCATTGGGATATCGACAGTGGCGCATTTGATCGCCATCCAAAAACTCAAAGCCTTTACTTCGTCTAAACTTACTTGTGGGTGAAAACGAATACCACCTTTGTATGGTCCACGAGCACTGTTATATTGCACGCGGTAGGCCTGAAACATTCTTAAACTACCATCGTCCATTTTGACTGGTAGACTGGCCATCACCACTCTTTCTGGTGAGCTTAGCTTAAGCAAAGTATCTGGATGTAAATCCATGACTTTAGCGGCGGTCTCTAGCTGTCTTAAGGCATTGTCATATACATTCATATTTTTTATTTACTTGTTAACTTTATAACTTCTTAAACTTGTTACTTCTTTGGGCTCCAATCTGGTAAGACAATATTTTCCGAACCTTGTAAAAATTTATAAGCTTGCAAGGCGGCTTTTGAGCCTTCACCAGCCGAGATCACGGCTTGCTTGTAACTAATGTCGGTGATATCACCAGCAGCAAAAAGTCCTGGTGTTTTAGTTTCACAATCAAGAGAAATTTTTATTTCTTTACGTTCATTGAGCTCAACCAAATTTGCCACCCAATCAGTTTTGGCTAAGTGTCCTATTTCGACAAAAATTCCTTCCACAGCTATTTCTTTATCTGTGTTGGCTTGAGTATAAACTAATTTATTTACTTTAGTGTCCCCTATTACTTCTTTGCTTTCTGCATTGTAAATTAATTCTATATTAGCGCTTGCTTGTACTTTTTTTAATAAAATTTCTTCACCCCTAAAAACATCTTTCCGATTTAATAAATAAACTTTAGCGGCAATTTTACTCAAAAATTCTGCGGCGTCTAGTGCCGAGTTTCCACCACCAATCACGGCGACAGTTTTGGCTTTATATAAAGGTCCGTCACAGGTCGCACAGTAGGCTACACCTTTACCACCAAACTCTTTTTCGCCTGGCACATTTAAGTTGCGTGGCGTCAAACCAAAGGCTAAAATTATTGCCTTAGCTTGAAAGCTTTGATTTTTAGCGGTTTTTAGTGTAAACAAATCCCCTGTTTTGCTTAAGGTTTCTACTTCAGTAAAATCAAATTCCGCTCCTGTTAACATCGCCTGCTCATAAAACTTTTGCATCAAATCTTTAGTCACTTCCCCTACTTTTCCTTCTAAAGGATTGGCTCCCTATTTTCGGACATAAATTTTTTAGGCTAAGTGTTTTTTAATTAAAGCTGTTAAACTTTCTCTACTCTGCATACCCACCATTTCTTCAACCACTTGGCCATTTTTAAAAATTTTTAAAGTCGGAATACTCATGATAGAAAACTCTTGGGGAATAACTTGATTTTCATCTACATTCATTTTGCTGATTTTTACTTTTGTTTCGTTAGCAAAATCTGTAGTCAATTCATCAATGATTGGCCCTTGCATTTTGCATGGTCCACACCATGGTGCCCAAAAATCTACTAAAGCGACGCCGGGAAATTTTTTTATTTCTTCGGCAAAGTTTTGATCATTAATTTCATGTGCCATAAAATTGTTTGTTGTTTAATTATTTAATTTACGTCGAATAAAATATCGACTAACTTTTCTAAATCTTTTTTACTACTAAGCTGCTTACCATCAAAACAGCCGTGCACTTTGTCGTTGATCAACATCTTGGTCACCGCACCCAAAGAAGCTCTGGCAGCCAGCACTTGGGGCACAATGTCTTCAATGGCTCGTTTTTCTTCATACATAGTACTAATAGCCTTGACCTGACCCTCGATGCGATGAAGATGGGCTAATATTTTTTGTGGTTCACATTTGTTTAGCATAATTTTATACCCTATAGGGGTATTATAGCATATATTAAAAAAGTAAGTCAAGTGGGCTAATTACATTGACAAAGTATATAAAACATGCTATACTTCTATGATTTGAACCTGAACAAGTGAAAAAGACAAAGCAGAAAGGGCAGATAAATGGCCACGACAAAAACACCATTCTTCACACCAAAGGGACAGCGTTTCATCAGCGGAATTTTGGCCTTTGTCCTGGTTCCGCTCGGCTGGATCCTAATCTTCTACACAAATCTCTGGGAGACGCATCGATTCCAAGATGGTTATGACCACTACAGCTACACCATGAACAGTGTTCATGGCTTAAGCAAACTATGGTACATGTTTGTGGTGGTGCCGTCAACAGTCATTCTGACGATTATTTGCTTTCTGCTTGTTTTCTGGGGGAATTACTGGCTGATGAAAAAAATAATCAAAGAAAAAACAAATCCAGGCCTTTGGTTATTAGCATGTTGCATCACCGAATGGATACTGCTCTTTATCTTCACTATGTAAGATCACTGTCTACAAGACGGATCAAACAAACCGGCACATTCCACGTGCCGGCTTTCTTTGTGCCTAAAAAGCTTGTCGCACCTTATCTAAACCAAAACCCCGCCGAAGGCGGGGTTTTGTATTCCATTATATTGGCTAAATTTAGCCAAAAAAACAAAAAAGAGCCTAAATTTTAAACTCTTTTTCTCTAGTATTAGCTAAAAAATCAATGAAATAATCACGCGGTAAATCGGATTTTCTCATCCTCTATTTCTTCACCAACTAACTCTTCTAACAAGTCCTCCATGGTAAGTAAGCCCTTAATTTGTTTGGTGCTACTCTTTTTGACCAGAGCAATGTGACATTTCTGTTTCTGCATTTTAGCAAAAATTTTATTAATCTTTGTCTTCTCCTCGACTATTAAAATCGGCTTTACTAAATCAGCCAGAGAATCTTCTCTATTTTTACTGTTTAGTTTTAACATCACGTCCATCACGTGAATGTAGCCTATAATGTTGTCCCTGTCATTATGATACACTGGATAACGACTTAAACCGGTCTTAGCCATAAAGTAGGCTACTTGATCAATAGCCGCGTCATCGCTCACCGCCTCTGCTTTATAAAAAGGCGTTAGCACGTCTTTGGCTTCCTTATCGTTAAAAGCCAAGACATTGGTGATCATTTGATGTTCGCTAAAATCTATTACGCCTTTTTCAGCCGCCAAACGGCTAAAAGCTAAAAACTCTGCTTCAGAGACTTCATTTTGTTTTTTATTTTTAGTCAATACTTTTAATAAAGCTTCTAAACAAAAAACTAAGGGGAAAAACAGAATCTCTAAAAAATAAACCCAAGGAGCAAAAAACAAGGCTGCCTTCTTTGAATTTAAGTGAAACCAGGTTTTGGGGTACATTTCACCAAAAATCAAAATTAAGAGCGTCATCACGCCAGTGGCAATACCAGCGCCAGCTGAACCAAATTTTTCAAGCGCCCAAACTGTAGCCAAGGAGGCGGCGCCAATATTGACTAAATTATTACCTAATGACATGGTGGCTAATAATTTAGTTTTATTTTGTAGTATTTTTTGTAAAACATGGCTATTCCTTTTTTTAGCTAAAACCATGACCTTAAGCTGGCTAGAGGACAAAGAAAATAGCGCGATTTCCATACCAGAAAACCAAGCTGAAAAAAATAATAAAAAAATTATATATACAAGTATCATAAAAATTTTGGTCGCAGACCATGAGCAGGTCGAATGGTGTCCCCACCATGAGTCGAACATGGATTTAAGCCTTAGGAGAGCTTTGTTCTATCCATTAAACTATGGGGACAAAGAGGGGACGAAAAAGCCTAAAAATGGCCCCCGGTAATTTTGCCTATTTTAAAATTTTTTTAGCTAAAACTAGCTATAAACTTGTGTCGTAAAACGTAAAAAATTAGGCTTAAATTTTACTCAAAATATGCCAAAATTTATCAGCATAATATACGGCTGCAAAGAATAATAAAATCGTCACGCATACCCAAAAAACTTTTTTCATTTCTTGTTTTAAATTTTTGTCGTCCATCATATTTTTGTTTACTCCGCCTTTGGCGGGAATAATTTAATACCAGTAGCTTAATATAATTTAGCAAAAAAGTCCACTTATAGCTTTTGACTTTTTCCTGAACTTGGCTTAAGATGAATTGGCTTATAACTAACCCTAAAAATATGTTTAATAAAAATCAAGACGTTACGCATGCTGGCAAAATAGAAACCATTATCGGCCCATCGGTTAGGGTGGAGGGTGACTTTAAGGGCGAGGGTGATTTGGTGATCGAGGGAATGCTGATTGGTAATCTACAGACCAAAAACAACCTAAAAATTGGCCAAAACGCTATTGTCGAAGCTGAAGTAAGGGCTAATAATGCCTTTGTCTCCGGCAAAGTAAAGGGCAATATCAGTGTCAAAGGTAAGATCGAAATTACTGCCACCGCCGTTATTTTAGGTGATATCAAAGCTCAAGTCATTTCTATTGAAAGCGGTGCTTTAGTCCAAGGTAAGCTAAACATGCCTACTCGAGACATCAAAGAAGAGGCAAAAGAAGTCCCAGTAGAAGAAGTAAACAGTGAAGAAGAACAAAACCAATAATTAAAAGGAGGCTATGTATCTTTATATTTATGATTCTTTTTTGAATCACAAAAAATATACTGATCTCTTAACAAAAATAGAAAAGCGCATTACTGACCTAGGCATCAAAGGCAAAGTGGCCAAACTGTCCGTCCTAAAAAACATGAAAGAGTTGATTTTAGACGGCGTGCGTGAAGGTGTGCAAACTGTTGTAGTGATTGGTAATAGTCAAAGTTTTACTAAAGTCATTAATATTGTGGCTAATTTAGATGTCACCTTAGCTTTGATTCCAGTAGAAAATGATAGCAACATCGCTAAAGTCTTAGGTATAGCGCCCGGAGTATTAGCCTGTGATGTTTTAGCTTCTCGGATTATTAAAAAAATTGATTTAGGCAAAATCAATAACCATTACTTTATTAGCAATGCTCAAATCATCAACGGCGATATTTTGATTGAATATGATCAGTTTAAAATCCAACCAACCACCGCGCAAAACCGCATTGTTTTTTATAATTTGGCTGATCCTGGCTCAAATGTAGCTTCAAAACCAGACGATGGACTATTAGAAGCGGTGATTACACCGATGAAATCTACCTTGTTTGGTAAAAAGCCTATTCCGGAAACAATTCTGCCTTTTAAAAAAATAAAAATCACTAGTAATACCGAGGAACAGGTGGCTATCATTACTGACGAAGAAATAATCATGAAAACCCCCGCCGAAATATCCGTTGCTCCCGCTAAACTAAAAATAATTGTTGGCTCTGACCGACAATTTGAATAAAACTTTTAGAAAAACCCCGCCTAACGGCGGGGTTTTTAAATTACTTTGACTATGCTTGTTTAATTTTTTCTATCTATCACTTCTATGGCTGGCTTCTTTTTCTTAAAGCCAACTACTAAATATTGTTGAGCAATGGAGAACAAGGTTGTTAATAACCAATAAAATGTTAAGCCAGCTGGGAAAGTAGCGCCGATCACAATAGTGATAATCGGCATCATATACATCATTTGATTGGTGATAGCACCAGCGGTGCCGCTGGACTTAGTCATCATCATTTTGCTTTGCCAAAATTGCGCTGCACCTGCTAAAATCGCCAAAACTAAACTTTTTTGCGTTAAGTCAAAAAAACCAAAGGCAATAGTATTCAAGGTTTCTGGGTTTTGGATAAAAGGATAAAGTCCAGACGGATTAAACACTGCTCCGGTTTTTAATTCATTAAAAAATACCTGATAAATAGCAATAAAAAATGGCAACTGGACTAAAAGCGGCAAACAAGAGCCAAAAGGATTAATTTTTTTCTCTTTATATAAAGCCATGAGCTCTGGCCCCATTTTTTCTTTGTCGTCTTGATATTTCTCTTTGATAGCCTCTATTTCTGGCTGGATGCTTTGCAAAGACTTTTGCGACTTGATAGACTGTTTAGACAAAGGGTAGAGGATAAGGCGCACAATCAAAGTCAAACCAATGATCGCCAAACCCATGTCACGCAAAGCAACGGTATTATACAAAAATACTAGTAAATTAAAGATTGGCTGATAAAAAACTGCGAAAAAAAATCCCATATGTGTATTTAATGATTATCGTGTAAAGATTATAGCTTATTTCTGGTTTATAATAAAGGGTCAGCTCCACCTTTTGACCAAGGGTGACAACGTAAAATTCTTCTCAAGCCTTTAAAGCCGCCGCTGATGAGACCATATTTTTCTACGGCTTGATAAGTATATTCTGAACAATGTGGCGCAAATTTGCAGTAGCCAGCCGGATACTTGCCTTTTAGCCAGCCAGAGTCAGGTGATAAAGTGGCCTGATAAATACGAATCGCCTTTAAAAATAAAATTTTTAAAGGTTTTTCTAAATACCAATAAATGTTATTTGGGTCTATTGACATAGAGTTTGCTTTTGGTAAAAGCAAAAATAAATTGTTTAGTTATGGCCTGAAAATCTAGCTCTAGAGCTTGTTTTTTGGCTATGATTAGCACAGAAAAGCCAGTGGCCAAATTTGGTAACAAGTCTTTGACAACTGCTCGCATGCGCCTTTTTAATAAATTTCTAGCCACGGCTCGTTTATCAACTTTGGTAGAAACCACGAAAGCAAATTTACTAATTTTCTCTTGATTTTTTTGATATTTAAAAATAAATTGTGGCAAAAAAAAGGTCTGACCAGCTCTAGTCAAACTTTTTATTTCTTGATCTTGATGTAGCCGATGTAATTTTGGCAACATAAAATAAGGAAAAATTAATTAAACCGTCAATTTTGCTCTGCCCTTGGTGCGTCTTTTAGCTAAAACCTTGCGTCCGGTTTTAGTAGACATTCTGGCACGAAAGCCGTGTGTTTTGGCTCTTTTTCTGGTTTTTGGTTGGTATGTTCTTTTGGTTGCCATAAATATTTATATATTAGACTAATAGTTTAGCAAAGATAACATATTTTATGTTTTTTGGCAAGACAAAACATTTTACACGGGTAAACACAGCTTATCAACAACTTATAAACGCTTGGGGATATTTCGGTAAATTTTTATTTGTGATATAGTATAAACAATCAATAATGGCTTGTAAAACTATGGCTAATTACGAAAAAGAGTGGCAGAACGCTTTGGGTTATCTAGAACTCTTGATTAGCCGCGCTAATTTTACCACTTGGTTTAAAAACACTTTTATTTTAGAGGCTGATGAGCAAAATATAATTATTGCTACACCAAATGCTTTTACTAAGGTCTGGCTAGAAAAAAAATACCACGAACACATTGTAAAAGCCCTGGGAGATGCCTTTTCTAAACAAAATCTACAAGTTATCTACAAGGTATACACAAGCCAAAGTATGGCTAATATTAGCAAAAATGTATCAGAACCAGCAGAAAAACCCACTAAAACTGTGTATAACCGAGAAGAGGCTAGGCCACAAAATAAGTTCGGTTTAAACCCCAAGTATACCTTTCAAACCTTTGTAGTTGGCCCTGGTAATGAACTAGCCCAAGCAGCCGCCCAAGCAGCCGCCAAAAAGCCCGGAGAACTTTATAATCCTTTGTTTATCTATGGAGGAGTGGGTTTAGGTAAGACCCACTTGGTCCAGGCGGTGGGGAATTATATTTTAGCTCAAGACCCAAATAAAAAAATCCTCTATATTAATAGCGAAAAGTTCACTAATGACTTTATTTATGCGATTAAAAACGGTAAAACCGAGCAATTTAAGCAAAATTACCGCGATGTTGATGTTTTGTTAATCGATGATATCCAATTTATCTCTTCTAAAGAACAGACGCAGGAAGAGTTTTTTCATACTTTTAATGCTTTACACCAAAACGGTAAACAAATAGTGATCTCCTCTGATCGACCGCCAAAAGCTATTCTTGGTATAGAGAGTCGCCTTACTTCTCGTTTTGAGTGGGGGATGATCGCTGATATTTCTTTTCCTGATTTAGAGACCAGAATGGCGATTTTGGAGATAAAGTGCCAAGAAAAAGGCTATTTTCTTGATAAAGACATTATTAGTTTTGTTGCGCAAAATATCCAAGAAAACATCAGGGAGCTAGAAGGTGCTTTAAACAGAATTATTGCCTTTCACCAGCTAAATAGCACCAAACCGTCTTTGGATAGCGTGCGCTCACTTTTGGGTGGTATTTCAGCTAATCCTAAAAGGGCTGGCCTCACCATCAAAAAGCTTTTGAGCGTAGTGGCTAGTTTTTATGGCATTAGCCTAGAAGACTTGATTGGTATTAGTCGTAAAAAAGAGCTGGTCGTCCCTCGCCAAATCACGATGTTTTTAATGCGCGAAGAACTTAAATCTTCTTATCCTAGTATTGGCCAGAGCTTAGGTGGTCGCGATCACACTACTGCGATGCACGCTTGTTTAAAAATTTCACAAGCAGTTGATAATGATGAAAAAACAAAAAATGATGTAGCGGTTTTGCGACAAAAAATCTATGAATAAGTCAGGTATAGCTTGTGGAAAATAAAGTTGATAAAGCGAATTTGTCCCCAAAATATTTTTTAAAATAAATATCAAAGTGGATAAAAACAACTAAAGCACAAGTTCATCAACTTTTTGTCCACCTCTAAAAACATAACTAAAAAATAATAAAAGCTCGCAAATAAATAATAAAACTAAAACTTATCAACATTTCCCCAGCGCTTATTACTATTACTATTTATATATAATAAAATAACTATTAAGTATATGAAGCTCACTTGTACACAAGAGAACCTAAACAAAGGATTAAGTTTAGTTTCTCATATAGCTAATAAAAATAATAATTTACCAATCTTAAATAATGTTTTATTAAAAGCTGATAAGAATGGTTTATTGTTAGTCACCACCGATTTAGAAATCGGTATCAAAGCTTTTGTGCGTGGCAAAGTCGACGAAGAAGGGGAGTTTACTGTAGGCGCGAAGCTGCTTAATGATTTTGTTTCTTTGGTGCCTAAAGAAAACATCGATTTAGAGCTCAAAGAAAATACTTTAAAAATAAAAAGCAAGAATCAAAAAACAAATATCAAGGGTTTGGAAGCAGAAGATTTCCCCTTGATCCCAGAAATAGAAAAAGAAAACGAAGTGGAGCTCAACATGAACGATTTTAAAACTGCTTTGAGCCAATTAGTTTTCTCTGCTTCTCTAGACTCTTCTCGTTTAGAAATAAACGCGGTGTTTTTTAATTTTTTAAAAAACGAATTAGTCTTGGCCGCCACCGATAGCTATCGTTTGGCTGAAAAAAAGTTAGTTATTAATTCTGGCCAAGAAAAAGAGCTTATCGTGCCCCTAAAAACCATTCAGGAATTATTAAGGATTTTAAACGATCAAAATAATCAGGCTTTGAAAATTTATTTTAACGAAAATCAAATCATGTTTGTTTTTGATGGCGTGGAGCTGATCTCTCGGGTGGTTTCTGGCAAATATCCAGACTATCAACAAATCATCCCCAAAAGCTTTAATACCGAGGCTAAGTTTGCGGTGAATCAGCTAGTGCCAGCCATCAAATCAGCCGCCTTGTTTTGTAAGCCAGGCATCAACGACGTGCGCCTAAGCATCGCCAACAACCAAATTTTCCCGCTTGGTCATCACATGTTTTATCAAAGCGTAATCATCGGCAAAAGTAAGGTCGCGATTCGTGACCAAACCCAACAGATGTTTCGCCTCGTCTGCCACCAGCAAACCGGTTACACTGCGTTCCATGGCGAAATTCTTCGCTTCCTGCGCCGTTATATTCTCATCTATGCAATACGGCTCTTTAATCACATAATTCTGCGCTCGTTTCACTCTTTTGACTTCTTCCACATTTTCCTCAATCGTCATAAACCGGTGGATAATGCCAATTCCGCCCAACCGCGCCATCGCGATCGCCATATCCGATTCGGTCACCGTATCCATATTTGAGCTGACAATCGGGATATTCAGGGTTATTTTTTTGGTCAACCTGGTTTTTGTATCGGCCATTGACCTTGAATCCAAAGTGGACCTTCTGGGCACGATTAAAAC
>LBRC01000012.1 GCA_000991205.1 Parcubacteria group bacterium GW2011_GWA2_36_10
AAAAAATTTTAAACAATAGTCTGTTTGATGTTTTTTTAATGGAAAAATTATTTTTAACATTCTAACAAATATTATACTGCTAGTATTTTTTCTTGTCAAATAAAAAAGCCACGTATCTTGCAACGTGGCTGTGCTGAACAAACAGAAAACAATTAAAGCAAATCATAAATGCGGATACCGAAGGCCACTTTGCTAATGAAGTTGATGATAGCTATCCCCACGCCAATGATCCACATATGTAAAAGAACAAAATACTGGAACCGACGCAATCTACCGTACTCTCTATTTACCCCTTTCACTAACAGATAGAAAAACAGCCAGATAAAACCAAACATGCCTAAGCCAGCAGTCACTATGTGAAGCAAAAACAACACGCTGGTCCATGGCGCTCCTTGGTTATCACTCATCCGAGGCAACAAACCCGAAGAACCAACCATTGCCATCACTACATCCAGGATAATGCCGATTAAGAGCCAAGTCATGACTCTTGGTTGACGGTGGTAGAAACGATAACTGGCAATACCATAGGGTAGTACAGTTATCACCTGCACAAAAATGATGAGCAAATGCGGTAACCACCACATCTTTGCCTCCTCAGTTTTAATGTTTGTCTATTAAAAGATCTAAGGAAAGATTAGAACAAACAAAAACATTTGTCAAAATAATATAGGCTCCCCTTGCTTTTATTCCCATAAAAGGCTAGAATAGCTTATATTTATTAAAATAATCTTAAATTGATATGTCAAAAAGACAACATGCTCATGGCCGGCCACAAAAATCTAGCTCCAAAAAAACTAAGAAAAGACTAGAAGCAAAGAAAGTAATGCTAGAAGCCAAGGCCAAGAAAAAACACACTAAATAAATTTTCTCAAAAACCCCGCCGTTGGCGGGGTTTTTGCTTGTATAAATTTTAGCCCTAAACTACGTAATGCTTTACATTTCCCCGCGCAGCGGGGAAAAACTTACTGGATATTTATTAATTTATATTCTAGCTCTCTATCTGCTAATTTCACTTTTATTATCTCCCCTACTTTTTTAGCCATCAAGGCTTGGCCTAAAGGAGAAGAAAAGGAAATAATACCTTTATCTGGATTAGTCTCTGTGGCGCCCAAAATGTGAAAAATAAATTTTTCTTGGTCTTTTAGTAAAGTGACTTTGTGACCTAACCTAACAATAGTATTATCAAGTTTTGCTGAAATAATTTGTGCTCGACTAAGTAAATATTCTAAATCATCGATTTTTTGATTTGTGCCCCTGAGTTTAGCTTTAGCTATTTGATAAGATGCATTTTCAGAAAAATCTCCGTCTGAAGCTGCGATGCGCATTTCTTTGATCCATTTAGGTCTAGCTACTACTTTTAGTTTTTTTAATTTATCCTGCAATTCTAAAAACTTATCTTGAGTTAGATAAGAGTCTGCTTTTAAATTTTGATAAATTCCTGCTTTTCTGATCGGTACACGCATAAAATCATCTTAGCATACTTCACTATTTCCTCAAAATATGCTAAATTATCTATATTCTTATGCATACATTGGCTTTCCCCGCGAAGCGGGGAAAATAAAAATAAAGCTGGGAAAATCAGTAAGTTTTTGTCCGCCATCCCCGCGTATGCGGGGACTGGACAAATAAATTAACAAGATTAATTTTATGACTATTTATTTAGGGGCTGACCACGATGGTTGGTTATTAAAAGAAAAGATAAAACTCTCTTTACAAAAACAAGGTTATAAAGTAAGTGATCAGGGAAATTTAAAACACGAAGCAGACGATGATTATCCTGACTATGCCAAGCGAGTAGCCTTGATGATGAAAAAAAATAAAGACAGCCGCGGTATTTTATGCTGTGACAGTGGTCAAGGTATGCTCATGGCCGCTAACCGTTTCCAGCATCTTCGTGCTGCTTTTGCTCATAGTGAAGCTAGCATTAAACAGGCTCGTCAAGATGAAGACGTCAATGTCTTGTGCTTAATGACTAAAAATTTAAATTTAAAAAAAGCTGAAAGTTTTATTAATACTTTTTTGAGTAGCAAATTCTTGGCTATTCCTCGCTATAAAAGAAGAGTCCAAAAACTAAATAAACTAGGATGAATAAACAAATCAAGATTATCCCCGCTGTTTTGGCACGCAACAAAAGTGAGTTTGTTACTCAATGGAACAAAGTGTCACCATTTTTTTCTTATCTACAAATCGATATCGGAGATGGCCAGTTTGTCAAAACCACTACCCCTTTTAAGCCAGAACATATCAGACAATTTGTCAAAAATCATGAGCTAGAAATTCACTTAATGGTTAAAAATGTCGCTAAATATTTAGCCGAGTGGACAAAGCTTTCTCAAGTAAAAAAAATTATCTGGCACTATGAAGCCGAGGGCGATAATAAAGCGATTGCTTGTTTAGCAGACTTCTTAAAGCGACAAAAGATTCAGGCTGGTCTAGCCTTAAATCTTGACACGCCACTATCAGTGCTAAAAAATAATATTAGCAAAATTAACACTGTCATGCTGATGGGAGTTTATCCCGGAAAACAAGATCAAAAATTTGAAGAAAAAGTTTTAGCTAAAATAAAAAACCTCCGTCGTTTATATCCAAAAATAAATATTGAAATAGATGGTGGAGTAGATGCAGAAAGCTTTCAACAAATAAAAAATGCTGGCGCTAACTTACTCGTCATCGGTAGTTATTTACAAAAAAGTAAAAATATCAAATTAGATTTAAAACATCTAAAATAAACTTCTCTCAAGAATCCCCGCCTTCGGCGGGGATTCTTGCTGCATTTTAGTCAGCCCTAGCTTCAAAGAGATTTTATCTTGCGTTATTACAAAAACCTCGGCGTACGTGGAGCTTCTTGCTGCATTTTAAGACAACAAAATATCCTCACAAAAGAGGCCCCACGAAGTGGGGCCTCTTTTAATATATATTTTTATCTATCCTTTAATCTAAAGCTAAAGTTATCTAGTATTCTAGTATACCAATACTTAACAGGGATAGTGATAATGTCTTGCCATCTAAAGCCTAAAGATAAGAAAGTAGTTTCATCTTTAATCCAGTACTCTATATTATCTTTAAGGTAAAAGATAGGAGCAAAGTTACCATGTTTTAATAATTGTCCTGTAGGATGAGTGGTTGAAGTAGAGAGATCTTCACCTTGAGTATAATATTGAAAATCCTCTTGGGGTAGACTTATTATTTTTTTAAAGTCATAACCAAAGCCTTTAAAAATGGTGCCTGTAGTAATCCATCTTAAGATTTTTTCTGGTTCTACTGCGTAGACTTTATTAGAATCTTTAAATTGGACTAGATTACCTGGTTTCACTGTCAGTCTACCTTTATATTCATATGAGGCTAGAGTTTGAGGAGTAATTATTTCTAGATTATTAAAGTTCTTAAACCATGATTTAAAGGTATTAAGATTAGGAATAAAGTATCTTTGGTTATTAGTATTAATATAATAGACTTTAGGATCTAATAGAGTCTTTACTATTCTACCTTGGAGTTTATCTATCTCTAAGATAGTAGGAGTTGAAGTAGGAGTGACTTCTACTTCTATTTGACATAGATAAGAGCAGCCATCGTTATTTACTAGATTACCATCATCACATTGTTCTCCTTGCTCTTGGATATTGTTACCACAAGCTATTGGAGGATCTTCTGGTGGGGGTGGTGGATTCACTGGTGGTGGATTATTAGAGCAACTAGTGCAGGAGCCTCCACAGTCGATACCTGTCTCATTGCCATTCTGGAGATTATCTGAACAGGTGGGGTTGACTGGAGGTGGTGGGTTAGCTTGTTCTGTTTGACAAGATGAAGAGCAACCGTCGTTATTTGTAGTGTTACCATCATCACATTGCTCTCCACTTTCTATCAGGTTATTACCACATACTGGGCCTGAAGCATATTCAAAGACACCGATATCTGGGCCTGAACCCTGATAACTACTACTATTAATATCTGCAAGAAGTATGGCATTATCTATGGCTGGAGAATTAGATTGTAGGGTGAAGATGTTAGAAGCAAAGTTAGTAAATAAAGGGTTGGTGTTTAAAGAGTTAGAGTCTTGATTAGATTGTATTTGGTAATTAGCAAAAGTATACTCACCACTAGCTTGATTACCGAAAGACTGATAAACAAATTTCACTTCGGAAGCTGAAGGTGCATAATAAATATTATTGTCGTAAGTGTTTAAAGAATGGTCTACGTCATTTAATAAGCTCACTGGAATCACCTTACTATTACTGGTAGAATAAAAAATATTATTAGCCACTGTATTATCCCGCACACTGGTGCCATCAGCGTCATCTAAGTCTTCATAAACTTTCAAACCATATTTAAAACTACCAGTAAAAACATTGTGAGCGATGGTATTGTTAATCGCATAAGCCCAAGTGCCATTGGGATCCGTACCATCAGAATTTTCTAAAGCTACAGCGGCATAAGTTACAGTAGGCACATTATCATAAATATCTAGAAATTGATTATAAATAGCTACATTGTCCCTACCAGAATCAATATGTAAACCCAAACCATTAGGGGTGTGGACAATATTATTTTCAACTAAAGTATTGTCCGTATCGGATAGCCAAATGCCAGTTACCCAAGCCGGGGATAAATAAGCTGCTTCTTCAATTAAATTATCGTGCAAATGCAAACGATGTACGCGCTGTAATCTTAGGCCCTCTAATAAAATACCATTGCCACCATTCTGAAACATATGATTATCATAGACCTCAACGTCTGAAGAATCATGAATAGATAGAGCTGAATTTAAATTAAATAAAGCATTACCTTCATAATAATTTTCATGAATATCTAAATCTTTAACATAGACCGTATAAGAGCCACAGCTGACGTTATTTAAAAATTGATTATTAGCTATTTCTGAATTCACTGAATAATATTGACTATCTACAATATTATAACCATAGGAGCTATAGGGTCCCTGATAATTGACACCAATGGCGCCGTTGTTTTCCACTAAAGAATTCTTAAAAATAATATGATTATTATAGCCCGTAGTAAAAAATCCTGACCCCGCATTATTATAAACATGCAAATCATCAAAAATTAAATATGAATTAGCCATCACCTCGGTGTTACCCTTTACCTGTATGCCTGTGCCACCACTGCCAGTGAAGCTCAATTTTCTTAATTCTAAATGGTGGGTATTATTAGTAGCGGTAGTATAAAAATACAAAGCATTTGGTCGAGCGGCCACCTCCCACAGATGACTTTGTGGCGCCTCTCCAGAAATTGGCCAAACAGATACATAATCAAAATCCGTTATATCTGCCGTTATTTGATAAAAATATTCACCGGGGCTATCTAATAAATTTATATTATCTATTAAACGATAATCGGTGCTAACTGATGGTGCGCTACTTATTTCTAAAAAATTATTTTCTGATACAACAGTCGAAAAAGTAGCCACACAAGAACCTCGATTATAGGCCGTGATTTGAGCCTTCTTATGCCATAGATGCTCATTCATCACTTCAAACCAAGAGCCAAGAATTTTTTCATCCGTCAACTGATTCAAATCACAATCAATAAAAAATTCTCTAGTTGTGCTAGAGGTATTCAATCTAGTTGTATAATCTTCTGGATAACGAGCACTGTATAAAGCCTCGCCATCCTCAAACACGCCACGATAATCTTTTTCTTTGACACCATTGAGCTCACCTAAAGCTGTCCTGTAAATACCGCTTCCCATCTCCTCCCAGATGGTTTTGACAGCTGCCGCTGACAAAATCACTTCTTCATTTTGATAAGCCTCTACTTTATTATTTCTAGCATCTACACCAGATGGCAGATACTCACTAGTCAAATAATTCCGATAAGTGCCAGCCCGAAAATAAATACTATGACCACCAGTGGCGATGCTACCTGCTGTTTGCGCGGCTTTAATCCAAGCTAAACCAGTGACCGGACTACGCCAGGCCTTATAGCTAGTGTTTGCTTCTACACAAGTACGCGTACTAGGATTATAGTTACCAGTACCCACCAAACAATCAGCTGTTAAGCTATTATCTATAAAAAAAGTCAGCGGGGTAACAGCTGCTTGTGATAATTTTTGATCTTTATATAAAAACCAAGAATTAAAAGCCGACAAGACAGCGATCGTGATCAAACTCACGATCATTCTATTTCTAAAAGTGTCTTCTATAAAATAATATTTCTTCACTAAAAAATTTTAAGTATTAATTTTTTCTTTACGAAATTTAAAAAATAAATAAGTCGATAACAAGATCATAACTAAAACTCCCAAGCTTAAAATATACCAGCGATAAGTTTGCCAAAAATTGATACTAGGAACCACTGTTATATCATTAACCAGATTATTAATGATTGGTTCAACTATTTTATCTTGATCAATATTTAAAGCCAAGGGTGCTGATTGTTTGACAATTTTTCCCTGACTATCGTTGATAGCTAAATAAACTTGATGATCACCCTCAACTAAAGCCTGCTCTAGCTGATAAGACCAATCACCTTGGGCATTACTTTTGGTGCTAACTAATAATGGCACTTGGCTATAAAAATATAAGTTTAACCACGTATTAGCTGGAGCAATGCCAGTCAAAATCAAACTATTATCAGCTTTAGAAAATTCATCGATTGTCAGTTCAGCTGTTATACTAGCATTTAGCTTTGGTTGAGCTAAGGCTAGTTTTTGACTTAAAACTTTAGCCAAATCATTGCTTTCTTTGTCCAATGCCCCTACTCCTAATGGATTATAATTATTGGCTACTTCTTGACCATCTAAATAACTATCATTATCAGAGTCCGGATTATTTAAATCTGTACCATAATAAAACTCTAAATCATCACTCAAAGCATCGGCGTCTGTATCAAATACTAATACTACATTGCTTAAAAAATCTAAAGCCCCATTGACCTGTAGAGCAGTGTAGCTTTCAGCTGAAGCTAAAAATACTTCTTTAGTTGTAGCATCTATCAGTGGCAAAAAATTATTTAGATTATTATTCGCCAAACTAGACTGTAAATTTTGCACTGAAATATTCTTTTGTAAATAACTTTTTAAAACATCGTCCGTTTTTATTCTAGTCTGTTCTTTGACGCTTAGACGATTAAGATAATCAGTTTGTAATAACCCTTGGCACTGACTTTGATCAGCTAAAAAACATTGAATTTTAGGTAAGTATTTCTCTTTAGTATAGTTTTGGCAATCTTGTAAATTAAAAATATTAGCTTGCTCACATTCTTTTTCGATATAAACGCGACTTAAATAATCTTCGCATGCTTTAGCTTCGCTGATATTTTCTGCTAAACACAAATCGTCTAGATACGGAGTTAAAGTTATTTCCACAGTTGAAGTAGCAAATTCCTCATCAGTCGAAGTAGCATTAGTTGAGCTACTATTTTCATCACCCGGTAAGGCTGGCAATAAAGGATTCGAACTAGTCGCATTCTCAAAAGTCTCACCTAAATCAATATTTAAATTAAATACTTGTTCATAGGGCACACCATTTACATCAACACCAATGCTGGACAAAATATATTCTCCCGTCACAAAACTAGCGTCTAAATCAACTAGCTTACTCCAAGTAAATCCATCTGTTCTCTCGATTGTATATTCACCGCCAATCGAAGGATCATCTTCTTTAAATAATAAAAATCCTAAAGATTGAGCAGCAAAATTTGTACTAAAATTAACTAAAAATTCTTTAGTTGAAATCTTACTATTATTTTCTGGACTAACTAAATTTATCTGATAATTATTCGGATCAGTGGTCACCTCTTCTTCAGCAATATTATTGATTTTAAAAACTAATGGTTCAGAAATATAGTTCTGATTATTATTGAGCCAAACGACTAAATAATAATCTCCGTTAGCATACAAACTAGAGTCAGCCAAAACACCGTTGTAAATCGCACTACTATTATTTTCTTTACTGAAGCTTAAAGTAGTGGCTAATTCTCCATCTAAAGTAAAGATTGCTCCCCCAACTATTTGGTTGTCAGCTATGACTTGATTTAATTGCACAGCAAAACCAATATTTTGACCACTGACTTCGGCGCTGGCTGGTGGTAATAAAAATTCTTCAACTACTACGGCTGTGCTAGTGGCATTGTTATCCTCTGGCGTAGAGGTGCTATTGTCGTCTCCTGTATCAGCGACAGCTAAAACCACTAGACTAGCTAAATATAAACTTTGTAAAGCTGACTGTTCTTGAGTAATAATCTTGCCTTGCTCATCAAAATTTTGAGCTAGTACACTTAAAGCATACTTGCCCCCTGGATAGTCAGCGCTATCCCAAAAACTATCCGCCTGATATAAGCCCTCTTCGTTTCTAAAAGTTTGAAAATATAAACTAATATTTTGTTCTGTATTTTCTAGCAAAAAATTGACTACTTGCCAATCTGTATTTTTATCCAAGCCTGCTAGCCAGACTGCTTTGTCACCCGGTGTAAAATCTGTTTGACTCAAGAAAAAATTAACTGGCAAAACTTGATTTTTACTAGGAGTCGCTGCTTTAAGACTGACGAAAATAGTCGCTTGACTAAGAATCAATAAAACTAAAAAAACTTTGCCTAAAGAATAGTTAAAATTAGCAATTTTCATGGAGTAAAAATAAATTATTTCTCCTAAATTATAACACAGATGCTATAAAATAAAAAATGCCGCTTTTAGCAGCAAACATTCTTCTCTTATTTACACAGAACACTCCCCCGTCAGGGGGAGTGTTTTAAAATTTATTTTTAATAACAAGGGCAAATTGGCCTACCATAAGCTGAAGTTGAGCCATTACAAACATCAGCTTGGCTATCTTCATAACAAGCACCGGTCAAGGTGTAGATGCCTGGAGAATATGCCAATCCAGCGCCAGTGGTATTACTGCAAGCTCCACAAGCCGAAACACCAAATTGACGATTTAATTCACAGCTATTCACTGTTGGCGTCACACCACCATCGCAAGTCAAGCTAAAGCCCGCACTACAAACGTAAGTACAATTCACAGCTGCAGCTGCAGCAGCGATATACCAACAAGAACCATTATAAGCGATGCCAGCTGTACCGCAGTCTAAAACCGTGGCTTTAATTTTCGGCTGATTAGTGACCGCTGCTTGGTCGTAGCTACAGGCACCAATAGTGATTTGCCCAGTACTGGGATCGCCTTCGATGTAATAGCCAGAATCAGCGGCATTAGTTTTACTTGGATCAATCGGTAAAGTGGGTAAATAAGAGTCTAAAAAATCAGTGCTTGTGTCAATCTCCAAGCAGGCGTCAGCATCATCTCCACAAGTCAAACGTGTCATATTACTACACAAAACTCTTTTACGGTTACTAATATCGCCGACTAAGGGTAACTGCCCCTGATGATTTAGACTATAGTCTTTAAAAGCCTTAGCTAAGGCCACCACGTCCTGCCGTCGACGCGTATCTCTGGCTTCCTGTATTCTACTGGCTGGATCTATTGCTACCAAAATAATAGTACTCAAGATAGCAAACACTGCTAGGCTAATGATTAAGTTAACAATGGTGAAACCTAATGTATTCCTCATTTTTATTTTCACCCTTATATTATACAATACATTCATCATTCAAGGAATATTACCACCCAGAGGGTGGTCGCCCTTTGGGCGATAGCACAAAATAAAAAACCCCTTAAACAAACAGTTGTCTGCTAAGGGATTTTTTAAAAAAGAAAAGATTTTTCTATATTCAATTGTAGAGAAATATCACGCGCTTTTAAATTTTCAAAGTACAGTCCCGGATTATATATTTAATAATTGTTATACAAATAATGTATAGTTAGCCCAATTAACCAATAAAAGGATTAAAGTGGGAATAAAGTACAAATTATTATTATTTAATTTCATATATTTATTTTATTTTTTTAAGTCATTCACGTCGCCGTAAAGACCATGGTCTCTAGCAAGAAAAGTGCGAGCAATAGCCAGCTCTCATGCGTTTCAAATTGGGGGTGATCCCGTCTTTTCACTAAGTGAAAAGATTTTACACATTGGCAAGTTTCTGTGCCACATTTGGGGCAAACATTTAAAATGCCATTTTCTGCATTTTCCATATTTTTATTTGTTTACTCCCCTTAAAGGGGATTAATTAATTAGCTAATTTATACCCTACATCATGGTTAGGACAAGGAAAGACAAGGCCGAACACAAAACGACGATTGCCCAATAGTCACCACTCATCAATCTTGATTCTCCTTTAGAAGAACACATTTTGAAAGAAGCTACTTTTGACATAATTGTTTTTTTAATAATTAATACTTAAATTTTACCCCGCCCCGCGGGGAAAGTTCGTGGATAAATTAAATATTTTTGCTCATCACCCAAAAAAGCAAAAAACTACCAGCCGAGACAAAGGTCAAAATCAACCAATAATCACTGTTTAATAAAAAACCTCGTTGTGCCTTAAGCAATTTAAAAGAAGAACTCTGGCTCTTGCCTACTGGCAAAGACCAAGGATCAATACTAGCACTTAAACGAAAGGATTGGATTTTATTTTCCATATGTTTCTGATTAATAAAAATAAAGCTGGGAAAATCACGATAAAAAAAATTAATCGTTATCTTGCCAACTTTATTTTATGTCTTAATTATAGCAAAAATTTTGGCAAAAGTCAATGATAATTTGATTTATTTTGGCTAAGATTAGAGAAGAATATAAGAAGTAAAAGCATTTTTGACAAAAAAAATAGCTTTTGTTATACTTTAGTAAACTAAAGTGATATATGCCCACCGAAAAAAATGAAGCTATCAAAGAATTCTTTCAAGCTATCTTAAGTTTAAAAAATAGCCAGGAGTTATCCCGCTTTTGTCATGATCTATTAAGTGCTCATGAAATCAAAGAAATAGCTTATCGCTATCAAGTAGCCAAAATGCTAAAAGCCAAAGTCCCCTATTGTAAAATAGAGGCTGAAACTGGCTTATCATCAGCAACTATAGCTAAAATTTCTCATGACTTCAAAAAAGGCGCTGGTGGCTATAAACTAGCTTTAAAAAGAATGGAAGATAAAATAATAAATAAACTATGAAAATCGAAGTAGACCGAGAACTATGTATCAGTGTCGCTGCTTGCTTACAAGCCGCCCCAAATACCTTTGAGCTTGATGATGAAGGCATCGCCGTAGTCAAAAATCCTAGTGGTGATGACAAAGAAGCTATCTTAAAAGCCGCCCAATGCTGCCCAGTCAATGCTATCATCCTAACTGAAGATGACGGCACGCAGCTTTGGCCAAAATAATAATTAAATATTAGCCCTTTTATATATGCAAAATTATAAAGACATCGCGCCAATCAAAGTTGGTGATCAAGCGCCAGAATTTACTTTGAAAAATCAAGCGGGAGAAAAAATAGCTCTCAACGATTTTTTAAATAAACAAAATATTTTATTGATTTTTTATCCTGGCGATTCTACGCCAGGCTGCACGACACAACTTTGTGCTATTCGTGATGATTTTAGTAAATTTCAAAATCAAAATATAACTGTCTTTGGAATTAATCCGGCCGATGAAGGTTCACACCAAAAATTTATCGACAAAAATCAATTTGCTTTTGATTTATTGATAGACGATGATAAAGAAGTCTCAAAAAAATACCAAGCCACTAAACTATTTTTTGGTAAGCCCATCATCAATCGCACAGTTGTCTTGATAAACAAAGCAGGAAAAATAATTTTTCTAAAAAAAGGCACGCCAAGTGATGCAGAAATCTTGGCAACTTTAAAATAATTTTATTATTAAACAAAAAATATATGGAAAAATATAAAATAGCAGACTTGCCTTATACTTATGACGCTTTAGAACCTTATATCGATAAGGCCACTATGGAAATACACCATGATAAACATCATGCTACTTATTGTACTAAGCTCAATGAGGCAGTCGATAAGCATCCGGAACTTTTTGCTCAAACAGCTGAAGAATTACTAAAAAATTTAGAGCAAATACCAGAAGACATCAAAATAGCTGTCAAAAATCACGGCGGTGGACATTTACACCACAGTTTATTTTGGCAAATGTTAAGACCGGCTCAAGAAAATAATAAAGCTACCGGAGAATTATTAACGCAAATAGAAACTACTTTCGGCTCTTGGGAAAATTTTCAAACTGAATTTAATAATGCGGCCACTACTGTTTTTGGTTCTGGTTGGGCTTGGCTAGTATTAGAGGCTGGCGCATTAAAAATCACCAAAACTAGCAATCAAGATAGTCCCCTGACTTTAAAACAAATCCCTTTACTTGGTATAGACGTTTGGGAGCATGCTTATTACCTAAAATACCAAAATCGCCGTCCAGAATACATCACTAATTTCTGGCCAATTATCAACTGGGATTATGTTAGTGAGCTTTACTTAAAAAATAAATAATTATTAAATAAAAAATTATGAATAAAGAATATATGGATGAATGTTGCGGCGGTGCTTGCGGCTGTGACCACAATGAAAACAACGATAAAGAAACTGCCGAACAAAGTGATTGTTGCTGCGGTGCTTGTTCACCAAAAATTGGTCAGGCGGCACCAAAATTTAACACCGAAGCTTATCATGAAGAGCAAGTCAAAAAAATTTCTTTAACTGACTATAAAGGTAAATGGGTAATTTTATTTTTCTACCCCGCTGACTTTACTTTTGTCTGCCCAACCGAGCTTGGCGACTTAGCTGATCACTATGAAGAAATCAAGGCTTTGAATGCTGAAGTCTTATCAGTCAGTACAGATACTATCTTTGTCCACAAAGCTTGGCACAATGAATCAGAGACCATCAAAAAAATAAAATTTCCCATGGTGGCTGACCCCACTAGCAAAATCACTCGTAGCTACGGTGTGATGATCGAAGAAGAAGGTTTAGCTTTACGCGGAACTTTTATCATCGACCCCGAAGGTAATTTAAAAACTATTGAAATTCACTACAACGGTATTGGTAGATCAAGTAAAGAACTCTTACGCAAACTCCAAGCCGCCCAATTTGTCCATAAATATGGTGACCAAGTTTGCCCAGCTAACTGGGAACCAGGTTCTGACACTTTAAAACCTGGCCTAGACCTAGTCGGTAAAATATAAAATAGTTTTTAAGCTGCTCCCCGCAACGCGGGGAGCAGCTTTTTATATTTATTACCTCACTTGACCAAAATCTAAAGTAGCTATAAACTGCTAAAGAATTCGCACAACAACCGCAAAAGATGTCATTGTCAAATCAAAACGGAGGAAACATGAAACAGCACAAAAGACAGCGCGGGCAAGGCGCCAGCTGGGTCAAATTCCGTCGTCGGATAACGAACGCAAAAGATGTCATTGTCAAATCAAAACGGAGGAAACATGAAAAAGCGCGAAGGACTACTTGGACAAGGTGCGAGTTGGGTCAAGTTCCGTCGCCGGATGTTTGTAGCTCTCAACAAGCTAAATCTCCTGCCGACGGAGATGAAAGAACAAGTCGATCAACTCCGGCAATTGAGAACAAGCTACCGTCTCCCGGAAATCGCCCGTCCCAAAAGACAGCCCATCGTGGTGATCAAACCAGTCCCTGCGCCAACAAAACGTCCTGGCACCTTTCTAGTCACACCAGCTTGGCGCGACTTGCGGTGGTAGCACACGCGCAGAGCAAATGACTCTCAATACCACCCCTACCCTGGGGTGGTTCTTATTTTATTTAAAGTCTAATTTAAGATATAATAAAGCAGATGACGTCAAACATTGCAGTCTAGTAACTCTGGAGCGCCTGCCTGCCAGCAGGCAGGAAGCGATAGAGTCTTACTTGATCTATAATAAGATTCTATCGTCCCGCTTCGCGGGACTCCAGAATTAGCTAGCGTCATCTGCTTATAGCTTAAACATAAAAATAAAATGCCAGAAATAAAATTAACAAGCTTTGGAGCGGCCGGTGAAGTGACTGGCTCTTGCCATCTTTTAGAAGTCGATGGCTTTCCCGTTTTAGTTGACTGCGGTTTATTCCAAAGCGGAATGGAAACTTATCTCAAAAACTGGGAAGAATTTCCTTTTGATGTCAAAAAAATCAAAGCCGTAATTTTAAGTCACGCTCATTTAGATCACTGCGGACGTTTACCTTTACTTTTGAAAAAAGGCTATAAAGGAAAAATTTACGCTACACCAGCTACTTGCCAATTAGCAGAAATAATTTTGGCTGACAACCAAGAAATTTTGAGCAGCAAAGCCCGTGAACATAATTTATCAATTTTATACAGCTTAGAAGATGTCACTAAAACCACCAAGGCTTTGACGGCAATCAATTATCACCAAAGTTTTAAACTAAATGACAAACTTGATTTTACTTTATATAATGCTGGCCATATTTTAGGCGCGGCTTTTATCAAATTTAATGCCAATGGCAAAAGCATTGTCTTCTCTGGAGACTTAGGTGGCCAAGATATGCCCTTGATGAAAACCGCCGAAACTTTAGGTCAAGCAGATTATTTGATTTTAGAAAGTACCTATGGCAATAGCCTACATGCTGACAAAAAAAATCGGGAAAAAAAATTATTACAAGCTGTCCAAAGTGTGACCGCTAAAGCTGGCACTTTAGTGATCTCTGTCTTTGCTATGGAAAGAACTCAAGACGTCTTGAGTGTCTTAAATGACTACTATGAAAGTCATTTAGACTTTCGCGTGCCAGTTTATCTCGATAGTCCGCTAGCTACTGCTGCCACTAAAATCTATAAACAACATGCAAATTTATTAAACCAAACAGCTTTAGATAAGCTCAAATATGACAATGATTTATTTAATTTCCCGCATCTTAAAGTCACGACTAACAGTCGTGAGTCGAAAAGAATAAATAGTGTTCCTCCACCAAAAATAGTTTTAGCTGGCTCTGGCATGGCCGAAGGCGGCAGACTCATCCACCACCTAGCTCATTATGCCTCGGATCCCAGAAACTATATTTTATTTATGGGCTTCCAAGTACCAGGGACACTAGGCCATCATCTGACTCACGGCGCTTTTGACTTTGACTACTACGGTAAAAAAATCCCCCTCAAAGCTAGCGTGGATCAAATAGACGGCTTTTCAGCTCACGCCGACCAAAACGAATTACTAGCGTGGATCAAAAATATCCGCAATCAAGCCAAAATTTATCTCGTCCATAGTGACGCTGATAATCTCCTCGCTTTCCAAAAGAAAATAACTGAAGTCCTTGACATAAAAGCAGAAATAATGAAAAATAACGAGACCGTTCTTTTAAATTAGAATCATTCAAAAAACACATAAACAAGGGGATTGATCATGCCTGAAACACACGACCAGCGCAAGCCAATTAAGATTAAAATCACTGGCCAAGAAATTGGTAGCTATCTAATTTCTAGTTTTGCTAATCTTGTCATAGAACATTTAACACAAAATGGTTATGTGATTTTGACAGATGAGCAAAGTAGCCCTGATGTGGTAATAGTTCTAGCCCTGCATTGTGATAATCTGGCTTATGTCCAAGCTCTGATTAACGGCTTAGAGTTCGGAGGTTATGCTATACTCTATTTTCCTGGCTTTATGAGTAAAGAAGATAAGCGCCTCTTTGACTTTAGTGCTTTACCAGCCGATCATGAAGCTAGACGTTTTGTGAGAAGCTTCACACTTTGCACCGAGCCAGCAGATCTCTTACCAAAAATCATTGACGAACTCAATAATACTGCTGAACTCAATGAAAATTTGGAGGAGTGAATGATCATCACCTCGCCCCCCGCAACACGGGGGGCTTCTTTTTTTTAAAAACAAAAATACCCCTTCTTAATCTCCCCCTAAATTAGGGGGAGAAGACGATTTCCACCAAAGGTGGAAACGTCAGAGGGGGTACTTAAACTTTATCTCCTTTGATTAAGCGGATTTTCTACTTCTTGAGTATTTCTATCGTCTTGTTTTTGTTCAAGTCTTGGATACTTCTCTAAATCCAAATCTCCCACGTATAAAACCGGGTCCATCAAAGGGCCAGCTGGCGCTTTTGGCACCACTGGTTTTTCTTCAGCCTTTTTTGCCAGGTCAGTTTTATTTTTAAAGCTATGTTTAGGGTTTTTCTTAAATGCCATAATGCTAACAATATAACAAAAATAAGGCTATTTGGCAATCTAAAAACTAGATTAGACTTTTTGGCAAAAAGACTCTATAAT
>LBRC01000013.1 GCA_000991205.1 Parcubacteria group bacterium GW2011_GWA2_36_10
TGATTTTATTTCTGAACTGGATCGTTTAGAAAGTTTGCAAGATGGCTTACTAGAAAACGTCAAAGAATTAGAAAAAATAAAAAATTCTTTAGTTGATGACAAAAATTCTTTAGAGACAAATAAAAATGAGCTAGTTATTTTGGGGGAGAGGCTAGAGGCTAAAAAAGATTTATTAGGTGGCCAAAAAGAAGTAAAGTATTATTTGCTAGAAAAAACTCATGGCCAAGAAGCAAAATTCCAACAACTTTTAGCTCAAGCCAAAGCTGAACAAGCGCAAATTGATGCGGACATTGTTTATTTAGAAAAAATTGCTCGCGAAAAACTCAACCGTAAATTACAATCCGGGGAATTAAAAAGCGAAGGTTTGATTTGGCCAGTACCCTCACAGATTGTGACTGCTTATTTTCATGATCCTGACTATCCTTATCGTTATATTTTTGAGCATCCAGCTATCGACATCAGAGCTGCTCAAGGTACAGCTATCAAAGCCGCCGAGTCTGGCTATGTTGCTAAAACTAGAGATGGCGGACAATATGGCTATAGTTATATTATGTTAGTACATGCTGATGGACTATCTACCGTTTATGGTCATGTAAATATCATCTCGGTGGCTGAAGACCAATTCGTCACTCAAGGTCAAATTATTGGCTATTCTGGTGGTATGCCAGGCACCAAAGGAGCTGGACCATTTACCTCTGGGCCTCATTTACACTTTGAAACGCGTGTCAACGGCATTCCAGTAAATCCACTCAATTATTTAAATTAAAAACAAACAGGGTGTTTTTAGTTTGACTAAATTTTACTTATTCGCTAGTATTTACTAGATTAAAAGAACCTTCCACTTCTAAATGCAGAGGGGTGCAAAATGGGACGCCAACATTTCAGTGAAGCAACCAGACGCGTTGAGATTCCACGAATCACTTCACCGACCAAAGAGCCAAACATCTCACAACCCATCAGGATCGGGGCTATAATTTTACTTGGTTTGATCGCTTTTGGCTCTCTTGCTTGGGCGGCTCATTTATCAAAAAAACAAGTGGCCAAACAACAAGCCACCGAACTGAGCATCAGGTCGATCAACAAGCTTCCTCACGAGAAGTGATGCAATCTGCAGACAGCTAAAGCCCCATTCCCCGCATACCTGCCTACCGACAGGCAGGCGCGAGGATGACAGCGGGGCTCTCTTTTTTTAAATAGAAAAGCCCGATAAGATCTCGGGCTGAAGTCAAAACGTGGTCTGATCACTAATCAGAAACAGAGAAATTACGACGTAGTCTCAACCAACGATACAAGGTGTAAAGAAAAAGGCCAGAAAAAAGAACCAACATGACAACCAGCAGAAAAAACATCCATGTTGTTTTAGGTGACTCAAAAAATACTGATGCTGATAGTGCCGCTATCATCAAAGCATCCTTGAACAACCACTCTTTTAATTTTTCATTTTCTGCGTTTGACATGGTGCACCTCCGCTTGTCTTTTTGTGATTTGAAGAGCCTCTTTCTTTTTAAGCTTAATTTAAAAAGAATTTTGTGTCAATATGCTATTTTTTAAGAGGATGAAACTGGGTATGAACACGTTCTGCGTATTTATCAGAAGCATGGACATAGCGAGTAGTAGTATCTAATGACTCATGACCCAATAAAATCTGAATAGCAGCCGGATTAGCACCATTTTCTGCTAAATAAGTAGCAAAGCCATGTCTTAAAGAGTGTGGTGAGATGGGGACGTTGATACCTAATAATTCACGGTATCTTTTTAATTTAAACTGGACATAGTTAGCAGAGATTTTTTTATTTTTATCTTGATTATTACGTCCACGATAAGGGATGAACATAAAAGGGGAAGTATCTACTCTAGTTTTGAGATAAATCTGTAAGTGCGAAATAGCACGTGGCGTCAGATAAACAAAACGCTGTTTTTTACCTTTACCCATGATATAGATACGGCCAGTTTTATCTAGCTGTTCACGCTTGAGAGATAAAAGTTCTGAAATACGCATACCAGTCGCAAACAAAGTCTCGAGCATCGCTCGATTACGAAATTTGATATTAATTTCTTTTTCAAATTTATAGGGCGCTTCGATGATTTGGATCAGTTCTGACATCTCGGCTACCTGCGCGTGCTTTTTTTCGGTTTTGAGTAATTTGACCGCATCGGCATTGATCGGACTTTTGTAATCCATGTCCGATAAAAATTTCAGATAAGATCTTAAGGCGGATAAAATTCTATTGATACTAAAACTAACTAATTGCATTTTACTCGGCTCGTGAGCAGGTGTCAGTCTGTCAGTAGAGGAGAGGTAGGCCTTAAATTTGATCAATGACCTTTTGGTCAAATCCTTAAAAGGAATTTTTAAATCCTCGGATAAAAATATTTCAAAAATATTTAAATCACGTTCATAGTTATAAACTGTTTCGGGCGAGTAGTTGTTAGATTGGATGTTCTCTAAAAATTCATCTAGCAGGGGAAGTTGATATTTTGCCATTTGTATATTTATTAATATCTTAATTATAATGGCAGATTTGAGTATTGTCAAATTGAGTGTAAGGGTTATTATACTCAATTCAATAATCTCAATAAAATACGCACAACTATAAATTCCTGCCAAAGGCAGGAATAATATAAGGCCACTTAAGCTCTTCCGCCATTGGCGGAAGAATTAGAAGAAATATTTTATTTAAAAAATATTCTATCACCAAATCTCAAATCTATATATTCAACACTATTAGGATCAGTAATAATATTTTCCGCTAAAACTTTTTTTAAATTATTTAACTGCTCATTGATGTCTTTGGTAGCATCTAATTTAATCACATAGCCAGCTTTGACCTGAACATTGAGCTGACTCAAATCATCACTTAGATATATTCTAGTAAGCTTATTATTATCACTAAAGTTAGCTGCCCAGGCATCACCTATTTTATTGATTAAATTTAGCTCATTATCATTTAATATTTGTTCATTGCTAGGCTTCTGGGCTCTTAAGTCCTGTAAAACAAGGTATTTTTCGTCCAAAGCCTCTATTTGGCGATTTAAGGCACCTTTGGCACTGACAAGGTATAAAGTATCATCTCGTTGCCAAATAAATTGTGAGATTTTTTCTTGGAGCTTAATTTTAATGGTATGCGGAAAACTTTTAGTGACTTCAGCGCCATCAAGATTAAAATTAGTCATTAAGTCTTTTTCTAAGCGACTTATTTTCACTAAAAAATAATTATTGTTCTTAAACATGATTAAACGGCTACGATCTAATTGACTCTGGACAAAATTTTTAACTTCGTCGGCTGATATCTCTTGGTTGTTATTAATTTCTATTTTAGTGAGACGAAATAATTTGATTTGAAAAATAGATTGTAAAACTAAAACTAAAAAAATAACAAAAATAATTTGCTTCAAACGATTGGTTTTATTCGTTGACTGTTGCTGATAATAGTTTCTAACTAATTTTTGTGTCTGGCCAGGCAAATGCCTTTGCCATCTCCTCTCTGTCTTGACCCTCATATCTTGTGTCGTGTAATATATAATATTAAATAATTATCCTCGGCAAGTTAGTATTAATTCTCGTCACTATTTCATAATTTATCGTCCCGGCTAGAGTCGCTAGCTCTTCAGCGCTGATTTCACTGTCTCCATCTCTGCCTAATAATACCACTACTTCCCCCTCTTTGACACTCAAACCACTTGGTAATTCCACCATCATCAGATTCATACAAATATTTCCGCGGACAGGATATTTTTTGCCTTGTAATAAAACAAAAGATTTATTTGACAAGCTTCTAGGATAGCCTTCGTTATAGCCTACTGGTAAAACTGCAAGCTGACAATCTTCTGGGCAAGTATAGGTACGATTATAGCCAATTGTAGTACCGGCGGGCATTTTTTTAATTTGAATAATTTTTGTTTTCCAAGTTAAAATCGGTTTTAAACATAGTTTAGCTAAATAGCCTTGATATTTAGTTGCTTCACTTGGCCATAAACCATACAAGCTTAAACCCAGACGGATTAAATCAGCTCGCGCTTCAGCTTGATTTACTGTCGCTGCTGAACAAGCCATGTGTTTTTTAATTTGCGGAAATTTTGTAGTCAAAACTTGAAAATCAGCTAATTGTTGTTTGGTAAAATCTGTATTTTCTGCTTCGCTTTCAGCAAAGTGAGAAAAAATACTATTTACTTGCAAATTTTCTTTAGCTAAAATTTGCTTTATCACAGTCTCTGCTTCGCTTAAAGCAAAACCTAAACGTCCAGTACCAGTATCTATTTTAATATTAACAGTAAATTTTTTAACACAACTTTTAGCTAAATTATCTAGATACTCAATTTGCACTAAAGTATAAACTGGCAAAGAAATATTTAAACTCAAATTTTTTAATTTCTCCTCGTCTTGTTCAAAATAGCTCAAAACCATAATTGGCTTAGAGCTTAAGGTGCTTACTTCTAATGCTTCAGCTAAATTAACGACCGCTAGACCAGCGACATTTGGATCTTTGTCTAGTAAAGAAACAATTTCTGCTAAGCCATGACCATAGGCATTACTTTTCACTACTGGCCAAATAGCAGAACTGGCTACTATATTTTTAAACTGCTGAAGATTATGTTGTAAATTTTTTTGATTTATTTCTAGCCAAGTCAGCATGCTTATGATTTTTTGTGACTAATTTTTTTAAAGCTCAAATATTTACGCAAAACTTTTGGTACCTCAATACTTCTATCCTTGGTTTGATAGTTTTCCATAATAGCAATCAAAGCTCTACCAAAAGCCATACCGGTACCATTTAAAGTATAAACGAATTCTTTTTTACCAGCTTGTTCATACTTGATATTTAAACGTCGGCTTTGAAAGTCAGTCGTATTTGAACAAGAAGTCACTTCGCGATAAGTGTTTTGCGCTGGCAACCAAGCTTCGATATCATACTTTTGAGCAGCGGGTGAGCCTAAATCACCACTGGCGATATTTAAAACATGATAAGGGATTTTTAAGTCTTGCCAGATTGACTCTTCTACTTTTAAAATTTCTTGATGATAAATTCTTGCTTCTTCTGGGCGACAGAAAACTACCATTTCTATTTTATCAAACTGATGGCCACGCAAAATTCCTTTGGTATCTTTGCCATAAGAGCCTGCTTCTTTACGATAAGCTGGCGTAAAAGCAAAATATTTTTTCGCATTTTTTAAATCTAAAACTTGATCAGCGTGATAGCTAATCAGTGGCACTTCGGCTGTGCCGATCAAATATAAAGTATCTTCATCAACGTTGACTTGATAAATCTCATTTTTATCAGCTGGGAAAAATCCTGTACCAAACATGGCTTGCTCCTTGACTAAATGCGGCACAGCTAAAGGCTTAAAGCCAGCCGCCGAAATCTTCGCCCAAACAAATTGCAGCAAAGCAAACTCTAAATCAACTAATTCATTTTTCAAATACCAAAATCTTGCTCCAGAGACTTTGGCGCCCTGCTCCATATCAATCAAATCTAAATTTTTACCCAAGTCAGCATGATCTAAAATAGGAAAAGAAAACTCTGGTATTTTACCAACAGTCTTAATCACCACACTATCCTCTTCTCCGCCGACCGGCACATCCAAGGCATTGATATTTGGTATCTGCCAAAGTAATAAATTTAATTCTTGTTCTTTGTCTTTTAGCTCTTGCTCTAAAGTGTTGAGCTCTCCACCAAGAGCCTTCATGGCTTGAATAGTAGCTTCGTTTGGTTTAGTTTTCGAGTTAGCTTTACGCAACTGTCTTTTAGTTTCAACATTTTTTAATAAATCATTTTTTTCTTGATAAACTTCAAGTACATGATTCAAGTCCAAATGCACTCCTCTGCTGGCGTTATTTTTTGCGACTAACTCTTTATTTTCCTTGATGAATTTAATATCCAACATAAGATTATTCCTCTAAAATAATAATTTTTTCTATTTTATCGCCTTGAACTATTTGATTTACTACATCTTGACCCACTAAAACTTTACCAAAAACTGTATGCTTACCATCTAGCCAAGGCGTAGCCACATGAGTGATAAAAAATTGAGAGCCATTAGTATTTGGTCCAGAATTTGCCATGGACAAAACACCAGGGCCATCATGTTTTAAACTTGAGTCAAATTCATCTTCAAACTTATAGCCTGGACCACCAGTACCAGCGATTGGCAAAGCGCTACCAACAATTTGATCATAAGTAAAATCTACCCCAGCAGTTCCTTTGGCTTGTGGATCACCAGTCTGAATCATAAAGTCTTGAATCACACGATGAAAATAAATACCATCATAAAAACCCTCTTTAACTAACTTTACAAAATTAGCTACGGTCTTTGGTACTTTTTCTTCGTATAATTCGACTTGAATATCTCCTTTGCTAGTTTGGATAGTTGCTTTCATAGTTTTTCCTAAATTCGTTAAGGCACTTCCGCCTTCGGCGGAAATGTTATTATCATTAGCTTGAACTAAAGATTTGTCGTCTATTTTTACTGGCGCTGGTTTACTTAATAAATAAAAACCAAAGCCCGCCGCTAATAACACTATACCTAAAATTACAGCTATTTTTTTATCCATAAATTATTTTTCTATTTTTTAGGACGCATGGTGGGGAAGAAGATCACTTCTTTGATATTATCTGTATCAGCTAATAACATCACCAAACGATCAATACCCATGCCCAAGCCAGCGGTTGGTGGCATGCCTTGCTTTAAGGCTTCAACAAAATCTTCATCGGCACCTTGGGCTTCAGTGTCACCTTGAGCTTTTAATTTCTTCTGTTCTTTAAATCTAGCTTCTTGATCAAGTGGATCATTTAATTCTGAAAAAGCATTACAAACTTCCACGGTCTTTACTACTAGCTGAAAACGTTCAACATAATTTGGTCGCTCAACTAATTTTTTCGCTAGCGGTGAAAGCTCGATGGGATGGTTGATAATAAAAGTTGGTTGCACTATTTTTGCCCGAACAAATTTTTTGTACAGCTCGTCTAATAATTTTCCTCTGCCCCAAGATTTTTCTACGCTGATTTTAGCAGCTTTAGCAAGCTTAGCTAACTCTTCATCACTTGTTTTATCAATATCAATTTTCAAGGCTTTGTCTAAAGCGGTTTTGAAATCTAGTTGTGGATATGGACCAGAAAAATCAATCACATCATCGCCGTTTTTTACTTGCAAACTGCCATTTACTTTTTTGACTAAAGTTTGAAAAAACTTTTCCATAAACTTCATCAAAAACTGATAATCTTTATAAGCCCAGTAAAATTCTATCTGCGTAAACTCGGGATTGTGCTGATGATCGATACCTTCGTTACGAAAACAACGAGCAATTTCATAAACTTGCTCATAGCCACCGATAATCAATCTTTTTAAATATAGCTCTGGCGCTACTCGCAAATACAAATCAATATCTAGAGCTTTATGATGGGTAATAAAAGGCGTAGCGGTTGCACCGCCAGCGATAGTTTGTAAAATAGGCGTATCGACTTCGACAAAACCAGCAGCATCAAAATAATCTCTGATATTTTTAAAGACTTGTGAACGTAAAGCAAAAACTTTTTTTACTTCTTCATTGGCCAGCAAATCTAAATAACGTTTTCTAAATCTTAAATCTGGATCTTTTAAGCCAGCGCGTTTATCAGCTAAAGGCAATAAAGCTTTGCTTAATAATTTTATAGAACTTGCCAAAATTGTTGGTTCTTTAGTTTTAGTTTCAAAAGCAGTGCCAGTGATTTCTACAAAATCACCCAGATCATAATTTTCTTTAAATTCTTGATAATTTGCTTCACCGACATTGTCCTTACGGATAAAGCCCTGCAAGCTTCCACTGACGTCACTAAAGTGCAAAAAAGCTGAACCACCTTGTAGTCTTAAGCTCTTTATACGACCGGCTAAAACCAGCTTTTTCTGGCTCTTGGTCAATTGCTTGAAATCGCTCAAAAAGTCGCTAATAGAGGCATTTTTGGCCGTTTGAGAGGGATATACAGGCACTTTTTGGCTACTTAAACGCTCTAACTTGCGTAAACGTTGTAAATACTCGTCATTGATGTTTATTTCTAGATCTTGCATATATTTTTTAATCTCCTTAATTTTAATAAAATTAGGCAAAATAAGCAAGCTAAAAAACCTCACTGACAATTTCACTTCAAAAACTGGAGACCCAGAACATGCAGAGCATTTTCCGTTTGATCGCGGCCGCTTTCGTGGCCATCGTCATCGCCCTCGGCTTCGGCAATTTCAACACCGCCCAGGCACAGTGGGAGTACGCAAGGTTCGAAGACACGCAACCGGACACGGCCTACGTATTGCCCGATGAAGTCTTTCATCACTATCAACCCTGTATTGTTTCTGACTTCATGAGCAATGGCATCGTCACATTCGAACTGAATGTCTACAAGGGCGACTTGGTAGATAACGAGCAGCCCTTCAGCTTCGCTGGGTGTGATACCAGCTACCTCAATCAGTGTGGCTCGATCATCTTCGATGATCGACCGAGAGAGTATCATGCCAATTGGGTGGCAGACAACCAGGGTCTCGGTGTTTTCACCAGTTTCATTATTCAGTTCAACAACGAGCTACCGGTTGGCTCTCAAACAGGCTACATAGCAGGTGTTAATGGCTATGTCCTGGACTACAACAACGATTTTCAACTCTTCTATGATTATCTGAGTCAAACTGTCATCAGCATCGATGGTGTCAAAGGTGACGCCAATGGTGATGGTGAGGTCACAAGTGCCGATGTCGAAATCATTCAGGAATACTGTTTCGCTTGGTGGAATCATCAGGACTGGAGATATCAGAATGATGGCATTAACGTTGGGCGCAGTCTGATGTTGTTCAGCTACCCCACGCTACTTGACGCCTATCTGATCAACCTCTGGCTGATCAATCCGAATGACCCACTAGTAGTCAATCTAGGAATCGGAGAGCTGATCAGTTCCACGGCCTATGGCAACTCCAGCGTCCAGCCGGCACCACACACGATCTCGCAGGTCTGGAATGAGCTGACCATCAGTACCGACGGTCTGGCGGCTTTCGTCTTCGGCAATCTGCCCGATGGTACGCACTGGCAGGCCGCATCCTGGACAAGCAATAGCTCCGCCACTTTCCAGCTTCCGGCCGATCTGCAGAACATGCGAGTCGAAGCGGTCAGCCTGGAAGGCGCCACCGACATCAACATGCCGGTGACCATGCCGCAAACCTGCGAACTCCAGCAGAACTATCCGAACCCCTTCAACCCCTCGACGACCATCGACTTCAGCCTGCAATCGGCTAGCCAGACTTCCCTCAAGGTCTACAACCTGAACGGTGATCTGGTGACCACACTCGCCGATGGCACGATGTCCGCAGGTCAGCACAGCATCGCCTTCGACGGCAGTGCCATGGCCAGCGGCACCTACATCTACGAGCTGAAGACCAACAACAAGATCGAGGCCAAGAAGATGATTCTGATGAAGTGAAGCTTCCGCCACTAGACGCGACGTGAAGCAAAACCCCCGAAGACATACATTCGGGGGCTTTTTTATTTAATAAATTTTATTTTACTTCTGGTAATTTTTTTCCTTTAAACTTCCACAGATATTTTAAAAAACTACTAATATGTGCACGAGCTGTTTTTTTACGTAAAATCTGCCATAAATTATTATTAGCCGAATCTCTTTTATGCAAATGAATAACCTTAGCTTGTGGCACATAGGCAACTTTAAAACCATTTTCCCAAAAACGTCGTGACCAATCTAAATCTTCCATATACATAAAATATCTCTCATCTAACAAACCAACTTTAAATAAAGCCGAAGTGCGAATCATCAAACAAGCACCAAACAAAGCTGGGGTATAAAAATCTTTATCATGATTATGATCTTCTAATAAATAGTTTTTTAACCAAGCCTTACCTGATTTAGTATTAGCTAAAAATGTCCGACGATAAAAAGGTAAGTGCCAATCTGGAAAACCAGTGGCTGATTGTTGTAAACTTCTATCAGCATTCATGACACAAGGGCCACTTAAGCCCACTTCTAGATGATTTTCCATGTACTCATGCAACTTTTCTACAGCACCAGGTAACAAAACTACATCAGGATTCACAATCAAAATATATTTACCTTTAGCCTGTTTCATAGCTGGATTATTGCCCGCTGCATAGCCGATATTTTTAGGCAATTGCATGAATCTAATGCTCGGATAATTTGCTACCAATTCTTTAATACCATCAAAAGTACCATTGTCGATAACAATAATTTCATAACTAAAAGAAAAATTAAAAGAAAAAATATCTTTTAATAATTCTCTAATTAAGTCTCGATGAAAATAATTTAAAATAATAATTGATAGCTCCATAAAAAAATTCTTAACTATTTATTCCCTCCCCGCGTACGCGGGGATCTTCGGGAAAGATGGTATCTGTATTATTCTTAGCTTCTCCGCATACGCGGAGAATGCGAAAAAGAAAATTTTATTTAAACCAATGATTTAATTCTTCACCTGTCACTTGCGCGTGTTTTTTGATATATTTTCTTTTAGCTTTAAATTTTTTCTTTAAACTCAAAAATTCTTTTAAGCCCACTAAAGTTTTTCTTTCAAATATTAAAAAATAAAAAAACTTTTTTATTTCATAGCCGGCAATTGACCACCAAAATTTACCTAATTTTAAAGCCCCGGAATTTTTATATAAAACCGCTAAATGATTACGATAAGAAAGTTTGTTTAAAATACCTCTTTGATTACGTTGAGTGTCTTTATTTAAGCTACGATGATGATAGGCTTGGGTTGTAGCCAGTAAATAATTTTGCCAACCCATCAAGCGTAAACGTAAAACCAGATCAACATCTTCTTTATAAGCAAAAAAATCTTCGTCAAAATACTCCACTGTGTCCTCTGTTTTATAAAATTTGATGGACTCTAAAGCCTCACGTCGAATCATCAAAGCCGTAGCAGATAGTCCAAATACTTCTTGGTTTGCCAACTCATAATCTTGTTCACCTTGTTGCCAATCTGTAACTCTAAAATGTTTATCTATTTTTAAGCCATAAGAATCGATTTGTTTAGTTTGAGCCAAATTCGGAAAATCCCAGTATAATAATTTACCGCTCGTGCTCGCTACTTTAGGATGAGTTTCTAAAAAATCAATAGTTTTAGCTAAATAATCTGGTGCTAAAACTAAGTCCGGATTTAAAACTAAAACATATTTTGAGTCCGACCAGTTGATCAACAAATTATGACCTTTAGCAAAACCAAGATTTTGTTTTTGGGTAATGACTTTGGCTGGCGGATAATACTCTTTGACTAAGGCGACTGAATTATCTACTGAAGCATTGTCTAAAACTAAAAGATTCCAATCTGTAAAAGTCTGCTCGACTAAACTTTTAAATAAATACGGTAAATAATCTGCACTATTAAAAGTCAGTAAACAAATAGTTAAAGTTTTTTTATCTTGAGTATTTAAATTATTCATTTTGATAATTATTTTTCCACCAAGCATAGCCGGCGGTTAACAATAAATTAATAGGTAAAAAAATTAAAATAATCAAAGCTTGAAAAATATTTTTTTGTTTAAAAAAATAATATAATAAACTCCAATCAAAAATTAATTGTTTTTTAAAAATTCTCTCTTTAGAAAAACTGATACCACTATGGTGCACTAGACTAGCAGTTGGTAAATATTTTATCAGCAAACCAGCATCTTTGATACGCTTGCAATAGTCAACTTCTTCTAGCCATAAAAAAAATCTTTGATCAAATAAGCCAATCTTTTCATAAGTAGCCCGTGGCATAATCATCGCCGCACCCATAATCTGCTCTACTTCTTGTTCACGATTATAATCAAAATCTGTCGCTAAATATTTCTTCAAAAATTTATTATCTGGCCAAACTTTAGTCAATTTAAATAAAACTAAAAGCTGTGAAATTAAATTTGGAAAACGTCTGATAGAAGCTTGCTGACTCAAATCTGAATTCAAAATCCTTGGCCCCAATAAAGCAACTTTCGGATGAGCTTGAAAATAAGCTAAAATCGTTTTGAAAAAACCCAGCTGTATTTCCGTGTCAGGATTTAATAAAAAAATATACTCTCCGCTTGATTGTTTTAGAGCTAAATTATTTGCTCGCGCAAAGCCACGATTTCTCGGCAAAGCGATCATCGTCACCTGGTGATAATCAGCCATGATCATTTCTGGCGTGCCATCACGAGAATCATTGTCCACTACAAAAATCTCTTTAGAAAAACTTTCCGTATCCGCTAAAATACTCTCTAAACATTTTTCTAACAAAGGCCTGACTTTCCAATTGACAATAATAATAGAAATTTGCGGTTTAGGCATATTAGCTTAATTTATTATTAATTAACTCTAACATTTTATTAACAGCATTCACCCAAGAATGTTGTTTGACATATTCTTTTCTTGCGTTTTGTTTTTCCTGGGAATCTTCGGCTAATAAAATATTTATTTTTTTATTAAAATCTTCATAGCTCTCTGCGATCTCTACAAAATTTTCGATATTTTCTGTACCCGCGCCAGTACTTGCTACTACTGATAAACCTGCTGCTAAATATTCATACATTTTCATCGGATTAGTAGTCACTGAAAAATCCGCTTTCTGGTGAGGAATCAAGCCCAAGGAAAATTGCTGGATATACATCGGCGCTTCTTGATAAGACTTATAACCTAAAAAATGGATGTTTGGATATTGACTCAAATTTTTTTGTGCCAAATCTTGCTCACTCCAAACAGGACCGACTAAAACAAAAGATTTGTCTGGATTAGCTTTAGCCAAGTAAGCAATCAAGTCCAAATCCACTCGATCTTGGATCACACCGATATAGCCGATAATCGGCTTAGGAATATCAGCGATATCACGATTAACTAAAGAAAAATGTTTATTATAGTGTTTCCAGTCCACACCATTAGGGATCCAATAAACATTGGCCTGATTATCAAAAAAGTTTAACAAATTTTCTGACACGGTAAAAATCAAATCTGCTTGATCTTTGATGATTTTATAAGACTCTTTTAAAGTTGATGCGTGTTTTTGATAAGAAGAATGTTTAAGCCAATTATCGACTGCTTCAAACACTGTTAATTTTTGTCCTAAATTATGACAGTATGGTGCTACATAAGGCAAGTATGACCATAATATCCAATCACCAAAATTTAATTCCCAAGTAATTTTTTTTATTCTAGCTAAAGTCTTTTTTGGTCGCCAAAAAAAATCAACATCAGAATAAATATAAAGTTTATCAGAAACTTTAGTTAGTTTACTGGTAAAAGATTTTTTCACCACTTCACCAGATTTTAAATGTAAAATAATATTTTCTTTAAAGTTTCGTAAAGCTCGTTTAAAAGTGAGGGGCAAATAATCAACGGCAATTATTTTACCGACATTTTCACTTTGCATTAATTGTTGTAAAACATGAAAATTGCGGTTAGAAACACCCTCTTCCCACTCGGCAAAACTAGACATATTAAACATGACAAGGTCAAACTTTTTCATAGATATTCTTTTAATTTTTCACTTTGTTCTCTGCCTGATAAAAATTCTTGCGATCTTATATAAGCTGCTTGACCTAATTTAGTTGCTAAATTTTGATCAACTAATAATAAATTTATTTTTTCTTTTAGATCTTCAACATTTTCACTAGCTACTAATAAAGCATTGCTTTGATCAGTAAAAATTTCTAAGACTCCTCCACTCGCTCCAGCAATAATCGGTAAGCTACAACTAGCAGCGTTTAAAAATACGATGCCAAAACCCTCAACGTCTTCTTTGCTTTCTCTATTAGCTAAAACAAATAAGTCGGCTAAGTGATAATAATAAACTAACTCTTCATCGCTAATATTATTAAAAAACCTCACTTTTGCCTCCATCTTATACTTTTCTACTAAGTTTCGCAAGTTTAGCTCTTCTTCACCACGACCAACTATCAAATATAAAAAATCATGCTTTATTTCACTCAAAGCTTTGATTACTAAATCATGGCCTTTGCGCTTATTCAAACGACCAACAGTTAAAATAACTTTTTGAGTATCACTAATATTTAAAGCTTTTTTTAAATTTAATACTTTAGCTTGATCGACATCACAAGCAAAATCACGCCCCGGATAAATAACTTTTATTTTATTTTTATCAATATTTAAATTCACTATGATCTTGGCGGTACTTTGACTATTACAAATAATATAATTGGCCTGCTGCAAAATTTTTAAAGCTAGCTTTTTTTTATTTTTTAAAGCTAAATTAATATCTAAACCATGCAAAGAAATAATGTAGGGCAATTTAAAAAATTTATTTAAATAATACGCTATGCTACCTAAAGGCAAAATATTTGGGGTAAAAATTTGTTCTATTTTTTCGTTTTTAATAATTTTAATTAAACTAAAAAAACTAAATAGCCAGCTTGGTTTAACAAATTTATTTTTAAATCTAAAATGCCAAATATTAGTTTGAGTATTTACTTGTTCGTGATCACATAAAACTAAATAATCTTTTTTAGCAAAATGTTTAAACAAATCAAAACAATAGCGAGCTACTCCGCCAAAAAATGGATAATATTCATGTGTTAAAACTAAAGTTTTTTTCATCTTAATTATATTTTCTATTTCTTCTTAATAATAGGCCATTAATGATTCCCGCCGCAGGCGGGAATCATTTCTATGTCTTGTTAAATAAAGAAGTCTTTAAATATTTTATATCGCTAAACGTCAAAATTTTAAATAGCCATAAACCAAATAAATAAAAAGCTCCGCCGACTATAATAGTCAATGGCCAAAAAATAATAGTTTTTAAATAATAAACTATTACTAGCATAAGCAAACTTAAAACAAAAGCTAAAAGCATTTTATTTACTATCTCTCTATCAATAACGACAATTTTTTTCGCCGTCATTAAGTTTAAAATAAATAAAAACAAAGTACTCAACGATGAAGCCAAAGCCGCACCCCAAACACCCACCAAAGGAATCAAAATCAAATTTAAAATAATATTAAATACCATAGTGAAACCTAAGTTTCTAGTATTTATTTTTTGTTTATTGGCTGCATTGAGATGCCAAAGCTTAAAGGCCAGGCGATCAAACTTAAATATAACAAACCACGATTAAAAACTTTGGTTAACTGGACTTTATCTTCTTTAAAAAAATGTGCAAAAGCTGGATACAAAGCCGCTACGAGTCCTAATGGAATAAACTGCCAAGCAAAAGTGATCTTATAAGCCACACTATAAAAGCCAAGCTCTAAATCACCTAAAAATACTTTGAGTAAAATAGAATCTAGATAAGCATAAACTTTGGCAAAAATAGCTGCTACCGCAAATGGCCAAGCAATTAACAATATTTTTTTTAATAAGTCTTTATGCCACAAAAATTTTATTTTAGTCTGAAATTTAAAACGCAAAATAAAACCAGCAAAAAGAAAGTTGAATAAACTAGCCGCAAATAAAACTATTAATAACAAAAATAAATTATTGGTAAATTTTAATAAGCCTAAGCCAAAAATCATCACGATAATTTGAAAAATTATCGTACCAATTGATTCATAGCGAAGATTTTGTTGGCCACGAATATATGCATAAAATAGCAAAGTAAAACTATCTATCGCTACCGTCAGCATAGTCAAATAAATCAATAGTTGAACTGGGTCGTTTCCCCAAAAAAAATAATTTATGCTTGCTAAAAAAATCAGAGATAAAAAAGTGAATAATAATTTCAAAGAAAAAATCTGTTGAAAATAAATTTCTTGTTCGTTTTTGTTTTGGACTACTTCTTTGGTCAAAACTGGTGATAAACCAAAGTCCATCAAAACCGCAAACATGGTGGCAAAAGAAATCGCAAAAAAATAACGACCCGTGAGCTCTACGCCCAATCCTCTCGCTAGTAAGGTAAAATAAACAAAAGACAGCACTTTTTGTGCCACCAAAGAAAGCAAGAAAAATGAAGAATTTGCTGCGATTTTTTGACTATTTAACATATTGACATTATAGCAAAAATGGTCAGAAAAGCTAGTAAAATTATTAAAAATTGACATTTCTTAATATTTATCCTAAATTATACAAGCATAAACTAAAAATGGATCAAATTACACCTGAAAAACTCAATAACACAAAAACCGAAGCAGAAAAATTTTATAAAGAAATTAACTCTGTATATTGCCCATATTTAAAAAGCGATGTTGCTTTTAATACAAAGGGTTTAGAACATTTAAAATTTAAAGGGAAAAACAAGGCTAGGTCAGCCTTGGATCAATATGTCAGACTTAAATTATTAAAATTAGCCCCTGAAATAATTAAACGTTCACATACTCTACAAGAAATTTTTTATACACAAAAATTTGAAAAACAAACAATAAACTCTCGTTGGGAAAATAGATTAATGAATGTCACTTTTTACGGTTTTGTTGCTATAATTAATGGTGCTAGAATAAAAATCATAATTAAAGAAATTGCTGGTGGTAATAAATTCTTTTGGAGTATCATTCCTTTTTGGAAAAATAAACAAAAAAACTCTGGAGAAAATACCACAAATAAAAAAATCCTGCACACAGGAAATATGGAGGAAGATTAAAGTTATATTTGGCACTTGTTACGGTTTGGAAACTCATAACCGTGAGAGGGCCTAAACCCTTCAAGTACCATTTGCATTATACCAAAACATCAATAAACTGTCAATTACAAAAAATCCCCATAATTATGGGGATTTTTTAATAAATAAATTTTAACGTTTTGACCATCTTTCGGCTACGCTCAAGATGTCGCAAGCTTAACGCTTACTCCACTGTGGAGCTTTACGAGCTTTCTTCAAACCTGGCTTCTTTCTTTCTTTTTTACGAGAATCACGAGTCAATAACTTTTCTTTTTTCAAATTTGGACGCAAAGTTTCATCAGTTTTAAGCAAGGCTCTAGAAATACCGTGCCCGACACTATCAGCTTGGCCACGTTGTCCACCACCAGCTACTCTGACAGAAATAGTGATATTTTCACGACCAGCTACTTTTAATGGAGCTAAGATAGTTTCCTGCCATTGAAAATACGGAAAATATTCTTTAAAGTCCTTACCATTCACAGTAATATTTAAACCCTTGCTTTTGTCATTGATAATTCTGACACGAGCCACAGCGGTTTTTCTTCTACCAACGGCATGAGTATAATCTTGATTTTGTCCTGTTTTTGTCATGGCTTTACTTGATAATTAATCTTTTTAATCTTGCTACCTGTAGTCTGTTTTTTGGCAACATATTTTTAACAGTGCGACGTAAAACATCAGCTGGGTTCTTAGCAAAAAGCTCACTTAATTTATTTGTTCTGATACCACCTGGATAGCCAGTATTACGATGATAAACCTTATCTTCCATCTTTTTACCACTAAACTTCATTTCAGCCACATTAATAACTTCGACACTGTCACCATTGTCTTTACCTAAATCATAAGTGGCTTTATTTTTGCCTTGCAAAACAAAAGCAATCTCGGAAGCTAAGCGTCCGGCTATTTTACCACTGGCATCAATTTTATGCACTGCTCTTTCCATAAAGTTATTTTTTGCTACCCCGCCGAAGGCGGGATAAGCATGTTCAATTTCTTATATTTTGATTTATATTCTTCCGCCGAAGGCGGAAGAATAATTATCTTTGAAAATTATTTAAACTAATTCAATTTGTACCATCTTAGCTCCATCACCCTGTCTTGGACCAACCTTGATAATACGAGTATAACCGCCAGCTCTTTCTTTATAACGAGGACCTAAAACATCAAGCAATTTCTGCACCGCTTTTTTATCTGGCACAATTTGAGATAACTGTTGTTTATTGTGAACAGATTTGATCTTACTACGGGTAATCAACTTTTCCACCAAAGGCTTCATAGTTTTAGCCTTGGCTTCGGTCGTTACTATCTTTTCATAAAGCACCAAAGAAGTAGCCAAATTTTCTAACATGGCTTTACGTGGTGCCTTTTCTCTATCTAATTTTTTGGTGGTATTTTTGTGTCTCATGATTATTTCCTTATATTATTCAATTTCTTCTTCAGCGGCTATTTCTTTTTTAGTTTTTTTCTTAGCCTTGGCAGGGGTTTCTGTAGCTACGTTCCATAAAGAAAAATGTTCAGCTAAAATTTGAGCTGCCTGGGCAATAGCTTCATCTACTGTGACTGTGCCATCGGTCGTGATATCTAAAGTCAATTGTTCATAGTTAGTCATCTTACCGACACGAACATGTTTTATTTCATAACCGACATTTAAGACTGGGGAAAAACTAGCGTCTTTGTTTAAAACTTCCACATCAGAATTTTTTTCAATCTCGGCTCCGGTCAAAACTTTTTCACCTTTACCGTGTAATTTAATTTTTACTGGCTCGTCAGAAAAAACTTTAACTCTTAATTTTTTAAGATTCAAAGCTATTTCTACCACATCTTCTTTGACGCCAGTGACTGCGCCAAACTCGTGTTGGACACCGTCAATCTTGAAAGATGTGACAGCGGCGCCTGACAAAGCAGACAACAAAACACGTCTTAAAGCATTACCAATCGTGACACCAAAGCCTGGATAAAAAGGCTCGATGACTACTTGATAGCGATGATCTTTTTGATCAACGATACTAATTTTTTCTGGTAAAGAAATTTGATTTGCCATAAATTTTTTGTTTGCTCCGCCTTTGGCGGATTATTATTTTTATCGTGAATAAAATTCAACGATTAAGTTTGTTTGAATATTTTTTGGTAAATCTTCAGTATTTGGTAAGCTGTTTACTGTGATGGTCATATTCTTTTTATCTAAAGCTAACCAGCCAGCAGTCTCTACTTTGTCTAACTTAAGTAATAAATTTAGCCAGTATTGTTTAACTAATTTATTTTCTTTGACTTTGATCACTTGACCAGTTTTGACAGTATAAGAAGGGATATCAGTTTTGACACCATCGACTAGAAAATGACCATGATTGACAAGCTGTCTTGCTAAACGATGAGTGTTGGCTAAACCAGCACGAAAAATAATATTATCTAAACGAGTTTCTAGAATAGTTAACAAATTGGTATTGACATCGCCTTGCATTTTTTGCGCACGTTCAAAGGTCAAACTAAATTGTTTTTCCAAAATACCATAAATAGCCTTAGCTTTTTGCTTGGCTAACAATTGACGACCATATTCAGAAGTTTTGGCAAAAGCCTTTTTTGGCCCATGCACACCGACTGGATAACTGCGCTTATCTAAAGGTGATTTGACAGTATCAGCCACGTTTTCTCCGAAACGACGACTAGCTCTGTGTTTTGGTTTAAGATTTCTACCCATATACTTACTTAAAGTTTATTGTTTAGACACGACGTACCTTTTTTGGTCTACAGCCATTATGTGGAATTGGTGTAATATCTTTAATTGAAGTGACTGATAAGCCATTAGCGTGAAGTGCTCTAACTGAAGCTTCTCGGCCAGCGCCAACACCCTTGATAAAGACGTCGACTTCTTGCAAGCCATATTCTTTAGCTTTTTCTACCGCGTTTTTGACGATAATACCAGCGGCATATGGAGTGGCTTTTTTTGGTCCTTTAAAACCATTTAAACCAGCTGAAGACCAGGCTAAAACAGCGCCGGTCTGATCAGTCAAGGTGACGATAGTATTATTATAAGTCACTTGAATGTGAGCTTGGCCACGACTTACCTTTTTTTTAATCTTTTTCTTCTTTACAATTTTTTGCATAATATTCTTTTTTTAAGTCTTTTGTCCAGCTGCTACACGACCACTACCCATAGTGACGCGCTTATTACCACGGACAGTACGAGAATTAGTCTTGGTTCTTTGACCTCTGGCTGGTAAATTCTTAGCGTGACGAGTGCCACGATAAGCTTTGATTTCTTTTAAACGTTTGATGTTGGCTAATTTGTCTCTTTTTAACTCACCTTCGACTTTATAGCTTTTTTCAATCATTTGTCGTAAAGCATTGACTTGTTCTTCGGCCAAATCTTTGACGCGGATATTTTTATCAATCTTTAAAGTTTTTAAAATTTTGTTAGCGGTCGTTAAACCTATACCATAAATATAAGTCAAAGAGATTTCTACTCTCTTTTCTCTAGGAATATTGACGCCGGAAATTCTTGCCATGCTTGCCATAATTTTTTTAAATACAAATAAATTAACCTTGTCTTTGTTTATGTTTAGGATTTTTACAAATACAAATCACTCGATTTTCACGACGAATGATTTTACAGTCTTTACACATTGTTTTGACAGAAGCTCTTACTTTCATCTGTTTTATTGATTATTATTTTCTAAAAATTATACGTCCCTTACTCATATCATAGGGACTTATTTCTATCACTACCCGATCGCCTGGCAAAATACGAATTTTGTACATCCTCATTTTACCGGCTAAATGAGCAAAAATTTCTTGCTGGTTATCCAGCTGGACCTTAAAAGTGGCATTAGGTAATAACTCAATCACCTCTCCCTCAAGTTCCAAGAAACCTTTTTTGTTAACTTTAGCTTGTACTTCGCTCATTAATAACTTGCTACTCAAAAACTATAAATTATGCACTTTCTTCTGAAAACGCATAGCTAGTCTTGAATTTGTTTATTTATTTATAATTTACGCCCCTTAATTATACGAATTTTTTTCGATTTGTCAACCCCTTAAGCTCAAAAACCTAAATATCCCTTAAAATAAGGGTTTTTAGCCTACGAATTGCACTTCTTCCTCTAACTGTAGCCCAAATTTATCCCTAATTTGCTGTTTTATTAAACTGGTCAATATCATCACCTCTTCAGCTTTGGCGCCCCCGAGATTAATAATATAGTTGGCATGTTGGGTAGAAACTTGTGCTTGACCAATAGTCTTAGCTTTCAAACCAGCCTTTTCGATCAAATAGCCAGCTGGAATCTTTTTGTGTTCTAGAAACTTCTCTACTTCGATACTCTTGGCTTTTAAGCTCTCAATATCAGCCTCTTTGAAGCTAATATTTTTGAAAATACAACCAGCTGATGGCTGATTAGGATGATTATTTTTACGATACATCAGTCTTTCTTGCACTAAAGCCTTACTAGCCGCCACATCACCTTTGGCCAATAATAACTCTGCTTCTACTATCAAATAGTTATTTACTTTAAAAATACTATGGCGATAAGCAAAATCTGCTTCGTTTTTCGCCATAGTTTTGAGCTCGTTATTTTTATCTAGATAGCGGATGGCTGTCACTACATCGCCCATCGCTAGACCATAAGTGCCAGCATTACCACGAATGGCACCACCGACTGTGCCGGGCACGCCAGCGGCAAACTCTAAACCAGTCAAAGCATTTTCTAAAGCTTGATTTAATAAATAAGCTAAACTTAAACCAGCGCCAACTATCACTTTATTCTCATCAAACTCTAATCTTTGCAAATCTAATTTTATCACCAAACCCTTGATACCGTTGTCACTAATCAACAAATTACTTCCACCACCAAAAACAAAAATGTCTTTAGCATTCTCTTTGGCCCAAGCAATCGCCTCTTGTAACTCTTCTAAAGTTTTGACTAAAGCAAAATATTCAGCTGGACCACCGATTTTAAAAGTAGTATAAGGCGCTAAAATTATATTTTCTTGTATTTGCATATAATATTTTTATTGATTTTTTATAATCCAACTAATATCTTCTTTTGCTATTTTTATATTCCTCATGCCCTGACCAACTGGATAATAAACAGGAAAAACTTTATATGAAATTCCATTAATATCAAATAATTCGTATTTTTTTCTATACCCAGAAACTGTAATCTTTTTATTTAATAAAATAGAACTTACTTGGTTACCAAAAGTAATAATTATTTTTGGTTTAATGCTATCAATTTCTTCTTTTAACAAATCTATGTATTTTCTAAAAACATCATCCGGCAAAGCCCTAGCATCTACCTGTGTGGCTTTAGATAAATTAGTTATATAAATTGAATTATCACAAACTTTTTTATAAACATCCTCGGCAAATTTATAATCCCAATCATTTGGTTTTTTAGCATTAATTTCGTATATAATATCTTGAGAGAATAAACCAAGCTGACAAAACATGTTCCATATATTCTTTGTTCCAATCCATGGTGCTTTAATTCCTGACCATTTTTTGTCTGCTGAAACATTTCTGGCAGTTGGATTCATAAAAACTAAACAAACTTTCGGATTATTTATATTTCCACCCCCATAAATGGCGTCTAAATTTTTATCTCCGTAAATTTTTTGTAAACTATCAAATTTTTTAAATAATCTTGTAATTTGCATTAATTTACCAATTCTCTCGCTAAATTATCGATATCGCCAGCGCCGATAAAAAGTAAAACCGCATCCATAGGATTTAAATCACGTAAAACATTTTTTACTTCATCCAAATTAGCGGCATAATATTTTTGGGGATGATTCATTTTATTTAATAAATCCTGACTATTCACTTGCTCATACTCTTTATCTTCGCGACCTTGGACACGATAAATTTCAGAAATAATCACTTGGTCAGCCAAAATAAAACTCTTGGCAAATTCATCGAGTAAAGTCAAAGTACGATTATGATGATGTGGCTGAAAAATAGCAATGATTTTTTTATGAGGATAAAAATCATGAGCGGCTTTTAATAAACCCTGCACGGCATCAGGATGATGAGCATAATCAGAAATTACGATATTACTTTTATATAAACCAACTTTTTCAAAACGACGCCAAGTACTAGCAAAATCATGTAAAGCATTCCAAATCTGGTGTTGATTTACACCTAAAATATCAGCGGCTACTAACGCTGCCATGGCATTATAGACATTATAAAGCCCTGGAATATTTAAAATAAAATTATTTTTTTGTTCTTGGTGTATGACATCAAAAATTTGCTGACCATCTTTAATCACTAAATCTTGAAAAGCATAATCAGCTCGCTTGTCTTGACCAAAAGTCAGAGTTTTACCAGAAAATTTAATTATTTGACTATTATGATCATCTTTATTTTGAATAAAGACACCATCGGCTGGTAATTTATCAATAAATTGCTGAAAATGATTTTGGATATCCGTTAAATCTTTATAAAAATCTAAATGATCTTCAGCTACATTGGTCAAAATAATTGTCTGCGGAGAAAGCTCTAGCATATGAGCCTGCCACTCACAAGCCTCAACTACCAAAATGTCTGATTTACCAAAACGAAAGTTTGATTTCCAGTTTGGCACCAAAGAACCGACGATCACTGTCGGATCTAGACCAGCTTTTTCTAAAATTAAACCCAAAAGTGCCGTAGTAGTAGTTTTGCCATTGGTTCCGGTGACGGCAATGGTTTTATAATGCTTGCTTAAAAATCCTAAAAATTGAAAATAACTTAAAGTTGGAATATTTAAATTTTTAGCAGCTACTAATTCAGGATGATCCTCTGGTAAAGCAGAAGTATAAACAAACAGAGAAAAACTATTATTTAAATTATCAGCTTTTTGTTTATAATGAATAAAAACGCCTTTGTCTTCTAGACGTTTTGTCACTTCTGATTTAGTCGTATCTGAACCTTCGACAATTTTTCCTTGACTCAAAAAATAATAAGCAATCGCAGACAGCCCAATACCACCAATGCCGGCTAGATAAACTTTTTCAATTTTAGCTAAATCAATTTCCATAAAAACTTGCCAACTTGTAAACTTTATAACTTGCTAACTTAATATATCCTCTATCACTTTTATATAATTGTCAACTGAATTTTTGGGAAATAAATTATATAAATTTTCCCCTAATTTTAGACGTAAATCTTTTTTATTTAATATTTTTTCTAAATATCTGGCCATGATTTTGTTAGATCCTTGGCGTACATAAATAGCAGCATTGTGACGAGCAAAAAACTCAGCATTTTTCTCTTGATGACTAGCTGGTATCGGGATCAAAATCAAGGCTTTTTTCAAAACAGCCGTTTCAGTGATCATCGACATACCTGCTCGAGAAATCACTAAATCAGCTTGATTTAGTAAATCTATCATCTTCACTGTCACAAAATCATAAGGGTGATAATTTGGCAAATTCAAGCTTTGATCAAAATTATTTTTACCTAAAATATGATGCACTTGAAAATTTTGCGTCAAAATAGGCAAAAATTCTTGCACAAATGCATTGAAAGCTCTGGCTCCTAATCCTCCACCAGTGATCAAAATGCTTGGTTGATGCTCAAGATGTTTATATTTTAATCTAACGGGATTTCCGGTAACAATTGTTTTTTTAGCTTTAAAAAATTTTACTTGCTCTGGAAATGTCACGGTGATTTTAGTCGCCATTGGCGCCATCAGCTTATTTGCTAAACCAATACTTAAATCTTGCTGATGAACTATTGTGGGAATTCTTAAAAATTTGGCCGCATAAACTACTGGTACCGCTACAAATGATCCGGCCGTTAAAATAATATCTGGTTTTAATCTACTTAATAAATATAAACTTTGCCAAAAAGCTAATTTTATTTTAAATAAATCTTTAAAGTTTTCTAAATCCCAGTAGCGACGTAATTTGCCTGATAAAATACTACGAAACTTAATATTTTTCTCTTTGATCAATAAAACTTCAGGGCCATTAGGCGTGCCCCAAAAACTGTAATCAGCTGGATACTTTTTAGTGACAGCCAAAAGTGGCATCACTGAACCCAATGTCCCACCACCAACTAACAAAATTTTCTTAAGTTTTGCTGACATTTATCTTAAATTAAATTCTCCAGTTAAAGGTACAAAATAATTATAATCGTGCATCACCCAACCAGACCAATCTGGCGTACCATTAACTTCATTAGAGCAACCATAATTACCATCACCGCTATAACAATCTTTCCCTCTAGGAAAATAAGCTTTCAAACCCTCAAAGTCTTGATTGTCAGGATCTGTATTATTAGCTGTTGGACAAAAAGACAAAACAGTGTTAATTCTTTCGTCTTGTTTTGATTCTTTTTCCAGTTTAGCTACCAAAACACTCATCGAACGAGTGGAACCATCACCGTAGCATAACCTACTAAAAGTACTCATGGAATAATAGACGAAACTGATTTCACCCGTACTAACATTATAATCACAATAATCATTATAACAACCGCTATTACAACAAGTTTCCCAATCCGGACAAGTGCCATCGTCTAGGTTTGGGCAATCTATAGGAAAATCACTAGGATCGATATCACCTATAGCTGAATAGTCACTCCAAGCAGCCCCATAATAAGCATACATATAACCATTATAACCACTGTCTACTTGATTAATCGGATCCTTAATCAAATCTTTGGTATAGCCACCAGGAACAGCAATGCTGCTATAATTTATACCACCACCTTGAGCAGGATAAACCATTTGTACATTACCACCATCCTTTAGAAATGGCATCAAACTTTTATCTGGATCAACAGAATTAGCGCTAACATAACTATTTGGTGGATACATACCATAGTCAGCTTTAAAAAGCTCCAAGGCTCTAGCGACTTCATTTAAATCAGCCCGACGTTTGTTATCACGAATAGTTTTGCGCACCTCTTGAATGCCGATATAGCTAACACTGGCTAAAATACCCATGATAGCGACCACCACCAAGAGCTCTACTAAAGTAAAGCCAAAATGGCGAGAAAATTTTATTTTTAATTTCATACTAACGATGATAATGATTAGTTAAAGTATATTTAGAAATATTCGCTATGATACCCATAGCTAACAGCGTGATAGCTAAATTACTACCACCTAAAGAAACAAATGGTAATGGCACGCCAGTCAAAGGCAAAAGACCAATGATGGAACCGATGTTTAAAAATATTTGTGCACTTAGCCAAATAGTGATACCTAAGGTCGCTAGTTTAGCAAAATTGTCTGGACTAGACTTTACTATTTTAAAAGCTCGATATAAAAAGAAAGCAAATAAACAAATAAATAAAGTAGAAAAAATAAAACCACTTTCTTGGGCAATGATAGCAAAGACGCTATCACCAGCTGGCTCTGGTACAAAACTTAATTTTTGCCGAGCACTACCAAAACCTAAACCCAAGATACCACCAGAGCCAACTGCAATTAATGCTTGTCTGATCTGATAACTAATACCTTGTGGGTCAAAGTCTGGATGCAAAAAAGCCGTTAAGCGAGCCAGACGATAAGGAGCAGCTTTGATCATCAATGCTAAAGCTAATAAACCAGCTAAAATAATAGCGCTAAAATGCTTAAAACGCATCCCCGCTGCTAAATACATCGCTAGTGCCGAAGAAATAATAATACTCAAAGTACCTAAATCTGGCTGTAAAATAAGCAGAAAACTAACTATGCCTAAATAAAATAAAAATGGCCAAACACCTAATTTAAAATTTGTTAAATCATCTTTTTTTTCTTCTAAATAAACGGCTAAAAATAAAACAAAAAATAATTTTACAAATTCACTCGTTTGTAAAGAAAATGGTCCAACATCAATCCAAGATCGAGCTGTAGCACCAGCTAAATTTAAACCAGGAATAAAAACTATGAGTAACAAAAAAATACAAGCATAAAAAAACCAACGTGAATACGCTTGATAACGATGATAATCAATACGTAAAGCCAAATAAAATAAAACTAAACCGGGTATCAAGCCGTGAGTGATTTGTTGTTTGACAAAAAAATAAACATCTTGTTCACGTTGACCAAAAGCAAGCGACGAAGAAGCTGAAGATAAAAATAATAAACCAAAAAATAATAATAAAGCAATGCTCAATAAAAACATTAAATCCGGCTGATGAGAAAATCTATCAGCTAAAAATGGTTTCATAAACCATCTTTTCCATTTATTTTTGTCTACTCCGCCTCTGGCGGATTGTTTATTTAACATGCTTTTTCACTAATTGATCAAACATTTTAGCGCGCTGAAACTCATTAGTAAACATATTAAAACTAGCGGCCGCTGGTGAAAATAAAAGAATTTTTTGATCTGTGCTTTGTTTTTTGGCTTCTAGCAAAGCTTTTTCTAAATCATTAAAACCAGTAAATAAATTAGCACTTGGATATTTGATTTTTTTTAGTTCTGTGATTAATTTTGCACTACCAGTACCGGCTAATAAAATAGTTTTAGCTACTTTATTTTTGATAGTTTTAGCTAAAGCTTTATAATCTAAATTTTTATCTTGACCGCCAGCTAACAAGACTATTTTTTTGTCTTGCATAGCTTCAATGGCCGCTTGAGCAGCATCAGGCGTAGTCGAAGTAGCGTCATTAAAAACTTGTAAGTTTTTAGTTTGTTTAATCAATTGCAAACGATAAGCCACACCTTTAAAGCTGTTCACCGCTTCATCAACCAAACTATTTTCGATGCCAACAATTTTCGCTACACAAATACTAGCGGCAATATTACTCAAATTATGTTGACCAAGTAATTTTATATTATTAATAGGCATTACTGGCTCTGTTTTTTTATCAACAAAATAAAAACTATTATTTTTTAAATATACTCCCCTGTTTACTTTATTTTTTAAAGAAAAATAATAAACTTTTGCTTTAGTAGCTTTTGCGGCTAGCTTGGTATGAATATTGTCCAGATTTAAAATCGCGACATCATTTTTAGTCTGATACTTGATAATATTTATTTTCGCTTGTTTATAAGTGTTAAAATTTTTGTAACGATTCAAATGATCCACTAAAACATTGGTAATCACAGAAATTTGTGGCGACAACTGATAATCACCCAAGTTTTCTAAATGCCAGCTAGATAGCTCTAGCACTGGCAAACTATCTTTTTTAAGTTTATCTAAAACCGCAAACATTGGCGTGGTGGCAATGTTGCCAGCGATCACATTAGTTTTGATTTTTTGCTTTAAAATATGATGAATAATGCTACTAGTAGTAGATTTACCGCGCGTGCCAGTAACCGCGATTTTGCGATAGGGGTATAAAGCAAAAAACATGACTGCTTCATTGACAATCGGAATTTTATTTTTTTTAGCAATGGTTAAATAAACAGAATTCGCTGGCACGCCAGGATTTTGGATCAACAAATCCTGATCTTTAAAATCCTCTACTCGATGTTCACCCAAAACAAACTTAATATTTTTGGCGCCAGCTAATTTTTTAAGCTGATCAAGTGTTGGTTTTAAAACTCTGGCATCTTTAATATCCGTGACTGTCAAAATAGCGCCTTTAGCTAAAAGCCATTTGACTACCTGAAAAGCACCTCCGTTTAGACCTAGACCCATGACTAAAATTCTTTGCTTTTTAAAATTGGTATTAAAACTTTTTACCATAAAGCTAAATCAATAATAGCGATAATTAAACCTAAGACTGAAGTAACGCCGGCAATGATCCAAAAACGCATGACAATTTTTGGCTCCGGCCAACCCTTAGCTTCAAAATGATGGTGAATTGGGGCTGATAAAAATACCTTTTTCTTTCTGATTTTTTTAGACAAAACTTGAATAATGACAGACATTGATTCTATGAGCAATAAAAAACCAATCACGGGTAATAGCAAAGGATAACCAGTCAAAACTGCGACAATACCTAAAGCTACACCCAAAGACATAGCGCCAGTATCACCCATAAAAAAACGAGCTGGGTTAACATTAAACCACAAGAAAGCTAACAAAGAACCAACTATCACCCCACAAAAAGTAGCCAAATTATAATTACCTTGCATAAAAGCAATCACGCCATAAGTAGAAAAAGCCGCTAGTACAATACCGCCAGCCAAACCATCTAGGCCGTCAGCTTCATTGACGGAAAAAGCCGTAGCAACAATCACAAACACAAAAAATGGGATAAACCACCAGCCTAAAGAAAAAGTACCCAAAAAAGGCACACGCACCAAATCCCAGTCTAATTTAAAATAAAACCACCAAGCACCAAACAAAGCAATTAAAGTATAAATCAATAAGCGATGCTTCATGGTCAATCCTCCACCTTTACCACCACCTTGACGAGTGACATTGAACCAATCATCGAGTAAACCCACTAAAGCCGAAGCAATTAGGGCACCTAAGGGTAAATAAGTCGCTTCTCTGGTCAAAAAATTAAAACTAGCTAACCAAGAAGTCGGCCAAAACTCTTTGATCAATAAAAAAATCAAAGCTAAAAATAAAACCGTCATCCAAATCAGTAAACCACCCATAGTTGGTGTACCTGATTTTTTTTCATGCAGTTTAGAGAAAATCGGTGCTTCATTTGAGCTTCTGATACTTTTGCCTAAACGATATTTATACAAAAAATGAGTTAAGGCCGGCGTCCACAAAATAGCTAACACAAAAGCTAAGGTCGTTAGACTCAAAATTTTAATGACGGCAAAATTCAAGAGCATCATAAATTGTAATTTAAAATATTAAACAAATAGAAAAAAATGGCTATACTTAGCAAAAAACTAGCACTAACCAAAAAATGACTCCAAGCTGTTTTACGACTAAAAAAATACCAAGCCAACAAAGTGTTCAAAACAGAAGCTAATAAAAAGAAAATGGGTAATAAAATCAACCAATACCACGGCGCAATCACATCAAAACCAAAGTAAATATTGTAGTGCAAAACATTAATATTAGTCTGCACAAAATCAGTAATACTTAGCCAAATAAAACTCAATAAATAGGCTAAAATCGTGATATTTAATAGATAAAAATTCAAGCGATCTTTATAAAAGACCTTAAAACTATCAAATCTTTTCATATGTTTATTGTCTATATTTTAACATAAAGCGGAAAAAAAATCTATTTTGCTGAATATAGTAAAATATAGTATAATATATAAATAAAAATAAACTTTATGGCGGAAAACAATAGCCTTCAAGCTTTGATAAAAAGCAAAAGTAAAGCCGGAGAAAAAATATTTAGCACCATTTTAAACGATGCTTTAAAGAAAAAAGCTGAAAGTATTCATTTTTGTCCAAACGAAGATGAGCTCATCCTCTTTTATCGCCAAAATAAAACTTTGAAAAAAATCGCTAAACTACCGAATACTTGGCACAAAATTTTAAGCCAACTCTTAAAAAAAATTGCTAACCTAGACATTCAAGACAATATTTTACAAGAAGGGCGCTTTAAAATAGCTCTAAACAAAAAAATCCAAAGATTTTCTGTTTTTTTCTGGCCAACGGTCACGCAAGAAAAAATTATTCTCAAACTTCACAAAGAAGAAGATTTAAAAAATCTTGATTTTAGTCCAAAAGATTTAAAAAGTTTACAAACTATTTTAGACAAAAAAACTGGCTCGCCTCGCGGCGTAGCGGGCTTGATTTTAGTCAGTCAAATGCGTCCCAATGAAAAAAATCAAGTCTTTTATGCTTTATTAAAAGAATTAAATAAAGATGAACTGGATATTTATAGCCTAGAAGATTTTGTTGACTACAGTATCTTGGGTATTAATCAACAACAGCTAAAAAATTGGCATGACGAAACTTTGGGTGAATCGATACATAAAATCATTAAGCACGACGCTGATGTTTTAGCCCTAGGTAATATCAGTGGGCCTCTTGCTCTCGAACAAATAAAAAATGCTCTTGCTTTAGGCACTTTAGTGATTGCTTATTTACCAAATAATAATTATCAAGATTTGTTTAGCCAATTAGAAAACTGGGGCTTTAAAACTCCAGCTTTAAAAAAATATCTTAAAACAATTATTATCAAAGATAAAGATAAATTAGCGCTAAAAAATAATTAAATTGCTTCGACAGAATTAATTTCAGGCATGGCACTTTTTAGCTCCTGCTCTATCAAGTTTTTTAAAGTAAAATCAGAAATCGGACAATGTGCACAAGCACCTTGTAATTTGATTTTTACTGCACCAGTTTTATCATCAAAACTAACAAACTCGACATTACCACCGTCCATTTGTAAATACGTCCTTATTTTATCTAAAATTTTTTCTATTTTTTCCATAAAAATATCTTTAAATAAGCATTTTGCTGTCCGCCGAAGGCGGACAATTAGAAAATTCTATAAACTTACAAGTTTAGCTAAAACTTCATCCATCTGATCTTTAGCTTGTTCATCCACACCCCAATGTACTAGCGTATCATTTTTATAACGTGGGATAATATGCCAATGCACATGCGGAATTACTTGGCCAGCTATTTCGCCATTATTTAAACCAAGATTAAAAGCATCAGCTTTTAATCTTTCTTTTATTTCTTTAGCTAATCTTTGAACTACTTTGATCAAATCAGCAGACTCTTGTGGCTCTAGCTCTATAAAAGTAGCGGTATGTTTTTTAGGGATCACAATAGTATGACCTGGGCTAGCTGGACCAAGTGACAAAAAAGCTAAATAATAATCATCTTCGTAAATCTTTTTAGCGGGAATATCTCCTTTGACTATTTGGCAAAAAATACAGTTTTCCATGTTATTATTTTATTAATTTAAGTTCTTCTAATTTAAAATTATT
>LBRC01000014.1 GCA_000991205.1 Parcubacteria group bacterium GW2011_GWA2_36_10
GATCTTTTCGACGGATCTCGCTCGGTCCCGTGCCCTGCGTCACATCAGCCACTTCTTTAGCTACATCAGAGCCTGAAGCCACCACCACGCCAATATCAGCTGCTTTCAAAGCTGGCGCGTCATTGACACCGTCACCAGTCATAGCAACTACTTCACCTTTGTCTTGCCAAGCCTTAATAATGCGCAATTTATCCGCTGAAGTGACTCGGGCATACACTTGGATCTCGGTGATTCTTTTGGCTAATTCTTCGTCGCTAAAATTTAACAAATCATCACCATCAATAATATCTTCGACCTGAACTTTCAAATCTAGGTCATTGGCTATTTTATGAGCGGTAAATTTATTATCCCCCGTGATAATCACAGTCTTGATACCAGCCTGTAAAGCAGCCTGTAAAGTCGCTCTAGTGTCAGGCCTTAAAGGATCAGACAAAGCCATCAGACCCGCAAACACAAAATCATTGGGCTTAATTTTATATTCCGCTAAATCAAGCGTCTTGCGCGGAATCAATTTATACGCTGCTGCTAAGACACGCAAACCATCAGAACTCAAGTCCGTACTGACTTGTAAAAAACTTTTTCTTTTAGCGGAATTTAAAACTTGGGTATTTACATGCTGTAAATAATGATCGGAAAACTGTAAAACTTTTTCTACCGCACCTTTGATAAACAAAATATCATTTTTATCATCATAGCTATGACGAGTAATCATGTATTTATAGCGTGAATCAAAAGGCAACTCTTGTTTGCGTTGAAATCTTTTGTCTAGCTTTTGGCTATGCTTATTTAAAATACCAAATAATAGTAAAGCTTTTTCCGTCGGACTACCCAAAATCTCCCAATCTTCTCGAGCTAAATTCAGATTAGCTACTTGCGCGTTGTTACACAAAAAAGCAATTTCCGTTAATCTCACTATTTCTGGATCAGTCAAAACTTCACGAAACAGCTGACTATCTAAAGCTAATAAATGTTTGTTAGTAAAAATTATGCCCAAAGTCAAAATCATCGTCACCCCAATCACCAGACCTTCAGGAATCGCTGAAACAGCCAAAGCCACCGCTACACTAAACATCGTGAGCCAATCTTGACCTTCTAATAATCCCAAAATAAAAATCAAAACCACGATCGCCACAATGACTTTGGTAATATTTTTAGCAAAATTGTCTAGATTTTTCTGTAAAGGCGTACGCTCTTCTTTAGTCTCCGCTAATAAACTAGCGATTTTACCGATTTCCGTCCGATTATCGATAGCTACCACCACACCGCTCGCTCGTCCCTCCACTGCCAAGGTTCCCATCAAAGCTAGATTAGTTCTTTCCGCTAAAACAGCACCCTTATCTAAAATTTTTATCTGCTTATCTTGTGGCCAAGACTCACCAGTCAATGGTGCTTCGTTAGTTTTAAAATCAATCACTTCAAATAACCTAATATCGGCCGGCACCCGATCACCAGCCGTCAAATAAACTATGTCGCCAGCTACTAAATCTTGACTTAAAATTTTGACTTGTTTTCCATCTCTTAAAACCAAAGCCTCCGGCTTCACCACGGATTTTAATTTCTCTAAAGACAGATTAGCTTTTTTCTCTTGCACAAAACCAATCACGACGTTCAAAATCACCGCTGCAAAAATAACTCCGGCATCAACAAATTCTTTAAAAACTAAACTAACAATAGCCGCGATTAACAGCACATAAACCAAAGCACTTTTGAATTGCCCAAAAAACAAAGCTACTAGCGAAAACTTTTTTCCAGTTGCTAAAATATTTTGTCCAAATTTTGCTTGTCTTTTTTTGGCTTCCTGACTACTTAAACCACTTTTACTACTATTGAGAATTTTAAAAGTTTCCTCAAGCTTTAAATTATGCCAAAGAGTTTTTTCTTTATTCATAAATTATCTTTATTATACCAGAAATTCTCTAATCAAGAAAATGTTTTCTCAACCCGACGGGTTGGTTGATTTTTTTCTAAAAGCTAAGTAGAATTAGCTATATAAAAGAGGGTAAAAAAACTTTATGACCACACTAGAACAAATTAAAGCCAACTTAAAAAAACAAATTGATTTAGCCTTTCAGCTTGATTGGCCGATAAATCAGCTTGATTTAGACTTACCACCAAATGAAAATCTTGGTGATTATGCTTTTGCTTGTTTTGAATTAGCCAAATTTTTAAAACAAAACCCAGTTGAAGTAGCCAAAACTTTAAGTGAAAAATTCCAAGCCGACGATTTAATCTCACAAGTAGAGTTTGCTGGGCCGTATTTGAATTTAAAACTAGCCACAGAAAACTTTGTAAAAAATGCTTTAGCGGAAATAAATAGCCAAACAAATTTTGGCTACCATGATTTTGGCAAAAAACAAAAGATCATGATAGAATTTTCTGGACCAAATACTAATAAGCCACAACACCTTGGTCATGTGCGTAATGACATCTTAGGCCAAACTTTAGTCAATCTTTATCGCGCTTGTGACTTTGAAGTGATTCCGGTCAATATCATCAATGATCGTGGCATTCACATCATCAAAAGCATGCTGGCTTGGCAAAAATGGGCTAACAACGAAACACCGGAAACTAGCCAGACTAAAGGTGATCATTTTGTAGGTATTTACTATGTCATGTTTGAGCAAGCTTTAAAAGCCGAGAAAAATGAATATTTAGCTAAAAATAAGCTTGACTACCAAAAGCTTGAAGAATTAGCGCAAAGAAAAGTTGATAACGAATTTTTAGCACAATCACCTTTGATGCAAGCAGCACATGCCATGCTCATCAAATGGGAGGCAAATGATCCGGCTGTTAGAGATTTATGGAAAACCATGAATAACTGGGTTTATGCTGGCTTTGCCGAAACTTATAAAAATCTTGGCGTCAGTTTTGATAAAGTTTATTATGAAAGCGAAACTTATTTATTAGGTAAAGATTTAGTAAAAATTGGTTTAGAAAAAAATGTTTTTTTCAAAAAAGAAGATGGCTCTATCTGGATAGATTTAACGGCTGACAAATTAGATGAAAAGTTGGTCTTGCGTGCTGACGGCACCTCTGTCTATATCACACAAGATTTAGGTACAGCTAAAAATCGTTTCGATGAATTTGAGTTTGATAAAATGATTTATGTGGTGGCCAATGAACAAAACTATCATTTTCAAGTGTTATTTTTGACTTTAAAAAAATTAGGTTTTGCTTGGGCAGAAAACTTGCACCATTTGGCTTACGGCATGGTCAATTTACCAGACGGTAAAATGAAGTCTCGTGAAGGTAATGTCGTCGATGCGGATAACTTGATCATCGAAATGGAAGAAAAAGCAAAAGTTATTATTAGCCAAGCGGAAAAGCAAATTAGCCATGATCAAGCAAGTATTGAAGAAATTTCTCAAACTGTTGGTTTAGGAGCTTTGAAATTTTTTATCTTGGGTGTCAATCCTCAAAAAGACATGATCTTTGATCCGCAAGCTTCCATTTCTTTTGATGGCTACACTGGACCATTTGTCCAATATACCCATGCTCGTATCCAAAATATTCTAAACAAAGCAAATAAAAAAATAGACTACAATTTTAGTTTAGATTTTAAAATAGAAGTCAGCGAGAAAAAACTAGCTAAAATATTATTAAACTTTCCTGAAACTATCAAAAAATCAGCTCTAGAATATAACCCTAGCCTAGTCACTCAATACTTATTTGAATTAGCTAAAACTTTTAATAATTTTTATCAGCTTCACTCTGTCTTACAAACTGAAAATAAGAATCAACAAAATTTCCGCTTAAATCTTTGCCAAGTAAGTGCCAAAGTCTTAAAAACTGGTTTAGGCTTTTTGGGTATCCAAGCACCCGACAAGATGTAAACAACAAATAAAAAAATAGCCCACAAGGCTATTTTTTTGTTGATTTAAAAATGGTGCGCCCAGCAGGATTCGAACCTGCGACCGTTTGCTTAAAAGGCAACTGCTCTACCAGGCTGAGCTATAGGCGCATATTAAAGATAAATTAAATTGTAAATTTTAAGTGTGGCTAGAGCTACCTGCCTGCCGGCAGGCAGGTAGGCGCATAAAATACGGGTTTCATTATATGGCAATGGTCATGTTTTGTCAATAACGCTTGCCAAAATAAATAATCTTTACTAAACTTAAATCTCACGTTGGTGAGGATCTTCAAGAACGAGACTTGGAGACCTCCAAACAACCACCAGCAGGTCGCCAGAAATGGCAAGGAGCAATCATGCGAAAACGCCTGCACACCATGGAGCCCATCGAGCAGATCTAGCGCCATCAAATGCTAGAGTCTTCTCTGAAGAACTCCACGCAAGGCCGTCTCTAGGGACGGCCTCTTTTTTTTACATTTTAACCTCTTTAAAATCCCCACCATCCCCGCGAATGCGGGGACCAGGGGTTTTTGCACTTATTGTCTAATTTATCAAAAAATGATAAATTATAGTTAATATTAAAACTTAAATTAAAACATTATGAGTAACCCATTTGAAGATCAAGCAACTACCCTAAGCCAAGAAGTACCAACAGAAACGCCAGAAGTAGAAAAAACTGAAGCGGAAAAAATCCAAGAACAAACAGCCCAAGTTTTTGGCTGGATACAAGAACAAAAATCAAAAAGACGCAATCCTATCTCAAGCACAGTATCCGCTGATTACACCATGGAAAGAGCTGGCAAAACAGCAGAAGAGCTAAAACTAGCTATCAGTAGCGCTATGGCCATCACTGGTCACCACGCATTTATACGTGTACTTCAACATTCAGAAAAAGCACAAGCTAGATTAAATCAACCAGGAAAAGAACAAGATTTGAGTCATTTTAACATTCAAAAAACAGCCCTAGAAGAAACAGAAAGAACCGTGCCTGGCTCTTATTTGAGTGACCCTAGTCAAGGAGCTATCACAAGAAACGCCTTTGAAAAAGTTCATTCGATGGAAGAAATAAAAGAGCCGGAAGATTACGTCAAAGAAATGGCTTTATGTATAAATGAAGATTTAGAAAATATATTAAAAAGAAGAAAAGAAGGTGATAAAGATTTCACTGGAAGTCCAGAAGAACTTGCTACTAATATATTAAATAATTATTCTTCTATAAAAATCTTAAAAAGTTTTGGTGAATCTGCTAGTAGGCTAGATTTTTGGGACATAAAACAATTAGTGGAATCAGTTATAAATGAATTGATGACAAACTTTAAACAACAACTCAACTCTGAGACTGAAAAAGGGGCTATAAATGAAACTCGAGACAGAATAGCTAGTATATAATTATTTATACTTATTTTATCAAAAGACCATCGGCATATACCGAGGGTCTTTTATTTCTCTCTTGCCAAAATAAATAATCTTTACTAAACTTAAATGGCGTGACTTGGATGATGAGTCTATCAAACCTTTGAAGTTTGAAAAAACTCTCTCCAATAGCATTTTTGCCAACAGTGTTTCCAGTAAGAGGTGAAAGGAAGCATGCCATGAGCAACCATTCCCCGCCCCTGCGTTCCACGGTCAGCCTCTGCGCCAAGACGAACCTGGTGATGTCCAAGAAGGACGGCGCCAGCAAGAAGACGGAAATGACCGAGTGGATCTAGCTACACGCACATGCTAGAACCTCTGCGATCATGACCTCCAAGGCCATCCCCCAGGGATGGCCTCTTTTTTTTGCTAAAAACCCCTGCTTTTATAGGGGCTTGACAAGATTTGAATTGTATGCTATCATACTCCATTACCTGATCTTTCGACGAGTATGAGCCATGTAGGCTCTACTCACATCTCCAATTCTGGAGGACATCATGCGCCACTGCAATTCCCCGCCGCCCCTCACCAATCTGAGCGGCATCTACACCACCAATTCCGGCCTGCTGACCCCGACCTCCTGACCTTTCGGCGCCGGCCGGACTCCAGCTCAAACACTGCTGTGACAAGCAACGCTGGAGTCCATGCCGCCACCAACAACCGACGGCAGCATTTGCGGCCGTCAATCCTGGAGACTACCCGTGAAACACACGCCTTGGCTCCATCCCGAGACTATCTAGAGGGGAAATCGCTCCTCCTCTCAAAAGCTACGGCAAAGTGAGCGAACAAAAAAGGTTGCAAGACCCAATCGCCCCGACCATCTGATGGCCGGGGCTCTTTTTTTTGCACAACAATCAAAAAATCCAAAGGTGCATCCCGCTGTAGGCGGGATATTTAAATCTTGACTTAAAGCATATAAGTGCTAAAATTATCTACATAATCGCCCTTTCGCTACGCCACCGTTGGCCTCGGCCAACACATCCATCTGGAGGTCTATATGATTGTCCGTCCGAGCCACCTCAACCTGATGCTCTGCGGAGCCGACTACACCAATTCCTGAACCAACCTCAAGCCGCAGCGATGACGGCAAAGGCTAAGATTTAGGCAAGTAACCATGCTCGTCTTCAACCCGCACGCCGAGTGCGAAAAATCTTAACGAAACATCGCAAAGTGGCAACCACTCCCGACCCCACGTCTGCAGACGTGGGGTCATTTTTTATTAAAAAATGAGCCTTGAAAAAAGCCTGAAAATAAGTTAAGCTAAGTTTATCAAAAAACAGGTCCTATGGATAAACTACCCCCACAAAATCTAGAGGCAGAAAGCTCACTTTTGGGCGCTTTACTGATAGACAAAGAAGCGATCATCAAAGTCGGCGATATTTTGCGTCCCAGTGATTTTTATAGCAACAAACACGGCTTGATTTACGAAGCTATTTTAGACTTGCTGGAGCAGCATGAACCGATGGACATCTTGTCTGTTTCTAACCGTTTAGCGGAAAAAAAACAGCTAGAAACTATTGGCGGTAAATCATATATTGCGGAATTAACCGGCATCGTCCCTAATGCTTTACATGTCAAAAACTACGCTAACATTATCCGTAAAAAATCTATTTTACGTCAGCTAGAAACCGCGGCGGCAGAAATTGCCGAGTTTTCTTTTGCTGAAGAGGATGATGTGGAAAAAACTTTAGATAAAGCTGAACAAAAACTTTTTGCCATCTCGCAACACTCTCTCAAGCAAAACTTTGTGGCGGTCAAAAGTATTTTAGGCGAAACTTTTAATCGTATCGATGAATTACATAAATCTGGTGGCCAAGGTGTCCGCGGCGTGCCGACTGGCTATCCTGATTTAGACAAATTATTATCTGGCTTCCAAAAATCTGATCTTATCATCCTCGCTGCTCGTCCTTCTATCGGTAAATCCACTTTAGCTTTAGATTTTGCTCGCCATGTAGCTATTCGTGCTAAAGTGCCAGTGGGAATTTTTTCTTTAGAAATGTCCAAAGAGCAACTAGTCGATAAATTACTCGCTACTGAAGCGGGTGTAGACTTATGGCGCATGCGCACTGGTAAGCTATCAGATAAAGAAGAAGACGATGATTTTCCCCGTATTGGCCGCGCTATGGGCGTCTTATCCGAAGCGCCGATTTTCATCGATGATTCTGCGAACTCTAATATCATGGAAATCCGCACCAAAGCTAGACGCTTAAAAATGGAACATGGTTTAGGCTTATTAATCGTCGACTATTTACAGCTGATGGAAGGACGAGATAAAGAAAATCGTGTCAATGAAATTTCCGAGATTTCTCGATCTCTCAAACAATTAGCTAAAGAAATCGATGTGCCAGTTATCGCCTTATCACAGCTATCCCGTGCAGTAGAAAGCCGTTCACCTGCTATCCCAAAACTAGCTGACTTGCGTGAGTCTGGATCCATCGAGCAAGATGCTGATATCGTCATGTTCATCTACCGTAAAGTCAAAGATAAATCTAGAGAATGTCCAGAGGATGAGAAAAATTTAGCCGAAATTCACATCGAAAAACACCGTAACGGTCCAACTGGTATGATCACTTTATTCTTTGACGAAAACAAAGTGACTTTCCGTAGTATGACCAAACAAGGCCAAAATACTAATACAGCACCTCAAGATACGCCGCCGCCAGAAAACTTAAGTGGCTGGCAAAATGTCGGCTAAGCGGACTTGAAAACTTTAAAACTTATTAACTTGTAAACTAAAATATCATGTTCAATAAACTAAAACAATTCAACGATTTACGCAAACAAGCTAACGACTTAAAAAGCATGTTGGCTAAAGAAAGTGTCGAAATAGAAAACAAAGCGGTCAAAATGGTCATGGATGGCAATCAAGAAATAAAAAGCTTTGAGCTAAAAAGCGAGATGCTTAGCCCAAACCATAAAACTGATTTAGAAAAATATCTTAAAGAAGCTTTTGCAGAGGCCACTAAAAAAGTCCAAAGAAAAATGGCGATGAAAATGCAACAATCTGGTGATTTCAAATTTCCAGGCATGAACTAATAAAAATAAAATAATAGGCCATGGCACACTTGCCAAACTTCATCCAAAAACTAATAGCAGAGCTAGATAAATTGCCGGGCATCGGTCCAAAGACCGCTGCCCGTTTGGCTTTTGACCTTTTACATCGTAAAGAGGATATGCGAGCTTTTGCTGAAAGCTTAACTGAAGCTTATAGCCAGATTCATCTTTGTCCAAAATGTTTTAATCTATCAGACGCTGGCTTGTGTAATATTTGTAGCAATCCAAATCGTGATCAACAACTCATCTGCGTCGTGGCTCATAATCAAGATATCGAAGCCGTGGAAAAAACTGGTAAATTTCATGGCACTTATCACCTCTTAAATGGCCTTTTGAGTCCGCTAGAAGGTGTCACTCCAGATAGACTAAAAATCAATGAATTAGAAAAACGCATCAAAGAAGATGGCGTTAAAGAAATCATTTTAGCGCTTGATCAAAGTCTCGAGGGCGAAGCTACGCAAACTTATTTAAGTAAAAACTTAAAAAAATTCCCAGTCAAAGTCAGTCAATTAGCTCGCGGAATACCGATGGGGGCTAATATTGAATACACTGATGAAATTACTCTGTCCTCGGCTTTGGAAAATAGAAGAGAAATCTAACCACGGGATGAACCCGTGGTTTCCTACTGGTGAGTAAAACAAATAAAATAAATCCCCGCGCAGCGGGGATTTATTTTAAGAAATTATTTTTTCAATTTTGACTTGAGCTTGCTCTTGACGGTGACCAACTGTTCTCTTATAACGAGTTTTGGCTTTATATTTTACAACAGTTACTTTTTTATCTTGATAGTTTTTAATAATGCTAGCTTCTACTTTAGCATCTTTGACCACCGGATTACCAATAGTCACATTATCTTTGTCATCAACTAATAACAAAACTTGCTCAAAAACCACCTTATCACCAGCTACTGATTTAGGTAACTTTTCGATTGCCAAAACATCACCTGCCTTGACTTGATATTGTTTTCCACCGGTTTTTATAACTGCTAACATATAGTTATTATTTTTCTAAAAAAGTATTCATAGATTAGCAAAAAATTGGCTTATTGTCAAGAATTTATGGCTTATTTTAAGTACTATTGACAAAAAGACTAAAATATGATAATATATAGCTGAATCGCACAAGTTTTGACAATTCAACGGAGGATCCCATGGGAACCGACAACAAATTGCATATGTCACTGTGGCTGGCGATTGTGCTAGCCATTGCGCTCGCGTTGGTGACAATCAATGTTTTCCGCCATGACCCCAGCAACACTCGTAAGGAGCTCGCTCGCCTAGCTGACGCCAACGCCGCTTTCGTGATCGAACGCGCACATGGTAGCAAAGAAATCGTGTCCCTTGGCACAACAGCTGACACGATTTACGCTGGATCTGCGTACAAAATCCTGAACCCACACCTTGGCAAACGATTCCTCAAGGTCTATAAGGACACCCTTGGTGTCCTGCAAGACAAGGGCATTGTGCGCGAAGGTGCACCCATGATTGGCGGTGATTACCTCATCGAGGTATATGACACCGAGACCAAGGAAATGAAGGCGAGCGTCGATCTTTGCCTTCGCAACTGACAGCCACCCCCGGCAACTCCCGACACAATAAACAGCAACAGCTGCGTAAGTGTCGGGAATTTTTAATTTACAGCAAATCATCCCAAGTGCGTTCAGGATTATTTTCTGCTTTCAAAATAATATTTTGTACTGCTAATAAACCCAGCAAAACACATTTGTATCTGCGCTCGGCGACCGGCACGCCTAAAATATTTAAAATATCTTGATACTTTAAAGCCAAAACTTCGGCTTTATTTTTATTTAACAAATAATCACTTAGCAAAGACATCGCAGCTATAGAAATAGCACAACCATCGGCTTCAAACTTTAAGTCTTTGATTTTATCGTCCTCTATTTTCATATCAACCACTATTTGATCACCACAAGAAATATTGACTTGCGAGCTAGATAATTTTGGCTCACTTAATCTGCCACAGTTATGTGGTGCATGGTAGTGATCAATGATGTTTTGGGCGTAAATATCCATATAAAATAGTTTACAAGTTAAAAAGTTAGCAAGAATTATACTTTAAATTTATTATAAATTAATCTTAGATTTTTTATTAAAAGATCTATTTCTTTTTTGGTATTATAAAAAGTCAAACTGGCACGGACTGTCGCTGGCACTCCCAAACTTTCATGTAATATTTGCGTACAATGCTGACCAGCACGGACAATGATAGCTTGCTCCCCTAATAATTCCGCCACATCATGAGCGTGAGCGTTTTTTAAGTTAAAGCTTATAATCGGCAAATGTTTATTAGCTATATTTTTGCCATAAATATCGACAAAGTCTAACTTAAGCATTTCTTGCCACAAATAATCTGTCAGTTCTTGCTCTGTTTTTTGGATATACTCCCAAGTCAAATTTTTAATAAAATCTAAACTACTTTTAAAAGCTACTACATCCGCAATATTTGGTGTACCAGCTTCAAACTTGTATGGCAATTCATTAGGCGTAAAAGTATCTGTTAAAACTTGGTTAATCATTTCTCCTCCGCCCAAAAAAGCTGGCATCATTTGTAATAAATCTTTGCGACCATACAGCACGCCGACACCAGTTGGGCCAAACATTTTGTGAGCCGAAAATACCAAAAAATCACAAGCCAATTCTTGGACATTCAGACTTTCATGGGCCACAATTTGCGCCGCATCCAATAAAGTAGTGATATTTTTGACTTTGGCTAATTTTAAAATCTCCCGATAATCATGGATGCTACCCAAAACATTAGAAGCGGCTTGAATACTGACAAACTTTACTTTATCAGTCAGCATTATTTTAGCTTGCACAATATCTAAATAACCATTTTTATCTAATGGCAAATAAGCTAACTCAATGCCTATTTCTTGTTTGAGTTGCAACCAAGGCACAATATTTGAATGATGTTCAGCAAGAGAAAGCAAAACCACATCACCAGCTTGCAAAAAAGTTTTGGCAAAAGTTTTGGCAACTAAATTAATACTTTCCGTAGTATTACGAGTAAAAATAATTTCATTTTTTTGACAATTTAAAAACTGTGCCACTGCTAGTCGGCTGTCTTCATATTTTTTGGTCGCTATGTCCGCTAAAGGATTAGAGCTACGATGAATATTAGCATTATGCTTGGTATAAAACTCACTTAAAGCTTCGATCATCACTTGAGGCTTTTGGCAAGTAGAGGCATTATCTAAATAAACCAAATCATGGCCGTTAATTTTAGTTTTTAAAATAGGGAAATTTTTACTTATTGACATAATACTTGTTTAAAATATTAGCTAAATTCTCTCGTTGTACTTCACTGGGTAATTGATTTAAAATTAATTGAAAAATACTTTGATACAATAAATTTTTAATATTTTCTTTGTCCAAGCCACGACTCTGTAAATAAAATAATTGCTCGCAAGCTAAATTACTGACTTTAGCTGAATGCGAGGCTTTTACTTCATTTGGCTCCACGCTTAAAGCTGGGATCAGCTCAATTTTAGCTTCTTTATTTAAAAGCCAAGCTTGCTGGTGATGCGCTACTTCCGTATTTTTAGCCGTTTTTTTAATATTAACATTAGCATTCACATGAATTTTGCTTTGATCTTTGGCAATCGCCCAAAGCTGAAATTTACCCAACGATTTTGGATACAAAAAATGATGATTTTCTTGTAAATAAACCGTCTGTTTTTTTTGAGTTAAAATCAAAACTTGATGCTGAAAATCTGCCTGACCATCAATGTGCGTGTTTAAACTAATATGAACACTTTGATCAAGATAAAAATAATAATTATGCAAACGACTATTTAAACCTAATTTAAGATTCCTATTTTCTGATAAAATTTTGTCCTCGCTACTTTCTAAAATAAAAATATAATCAACCTTGACATTGTCTTTGACAATAATTTCGGTGTTTATTTTGTCTGGTAAATTAGCTTGCAAATGCTCAAAAACCAAACAATCTTGATCTAAAATCAAAGTCTTATTTTTTTCTGGTCTTTGGGTGATAATAATTTCTTTCATAAAATTAACCAACACTTCCTTCCATTTCTAGTTTTAACATGCGATTCATTTCTACTGCATATTCTAACGGCAACTCACGCGTGATTGGCTCCACAAAACCATTGACAATCATGGTTTCTGCTTCCTCTTTAGATAAACCACGAGATCTTAAATAAAAAATTTCATTGTCAGAAATCTTGCCACATTTAGCTTCATGAGCTACTGTCGCCGTGTTATTAGCGATTTTCATTTCTGGAATTGTGCTAGACTTTGAGTCACCATCAAGCAATAAAGCGTCACAATTTACCCGCGCTTTGACATTGGAAGCTAAGGCTCGAATATCTAGCAAACCGCGATAAATAGACTGACCACCGCCACGACTCAAACTTTTCATGACAATATTTGAGCTGGTATTTGAGGCTAAATGTATCACTTTAGCGCCCGTGTCTTGTACTTGACCAGAATTTGCAAAAGCTAAACCCAAATGATCAGCGGAAGCTCCTTCGCCTATCAGCACCGAACAAGGATAAAGCATAGTGACGTGAGAGCCAAAATTGCCCCCCACCCACTCCATATGAGCGTCAGATTCCACCATGGCACGTTTGGTATTGAGGTTATAAGCATCTTTACTCCAGCTCTCGACACTGCTATAGCGAAAACGAGCTTCGGGCTTCACATAAATCTCTACGCAACCAGCATGTAAAGAGTCCACACCGTAGCGAGGAGCGCTACAGCCCTCAATATAGTGTCCTTGTGCACCGTCCTCAATAATCATCAAAGTATGCTCAAACTGACCCATGCCTTTGGCATTCATGCGAAAATAAGCTTGCAATGGCAAATCTATTTTGACATCTTTAGGGATATACAAAAATGTCCCGCCAGACCAAACAGCCCCGTGCAAAGCTGTAAACTTATGCAAATTCGCCGGCACGGCTTTCATGAAATATTCTTTGACAAGCTCTGGATATTGCTGAACTGCTACATCCATGTCTTCAAAAATCACGCCTTGATCTTTAAACTGCTGTTTTAAGTTATGATAAATAGTCGTTGATTCATATTGGGCACCCACGCCAGCTAAAAATTTTTGTTCGGCTTGAGGAATACCAAGTTTGGTAAAAGTTTCTTTGATATCAGCTGGCAC
>LBRC01000015.1:0-12612 GCA_000991205.1 Parcubacteria group bacterium GW2011_GWA2_36_10
TAAATTTGCAAAAATTAAATAGCACAATAAAAGCGGCCCTGGGCCGCTTTTAAATTAACCCAAATTTTTCAAAACCTTGATAACACTTTTAAAACCATCAAGACTATCTGACCAATCATTAGGATTATCAGTTAGATTTTTTACTATACTCGTCTCTTTCATCCACTTAATTTCTTGCACCTCTGCGTCTTCAAATTTAAGTTCTGTTAAATCTCTATCAAAATTATAAAAATAAACATGCGTAAACTCATTATTTGGATAATTGTCTCTTTTTCTAATTGGCCCTTTAATTAAATCACTCAAATTAATTTTCAAACCAACCTCTTCTTTTATTTCGCCAACAACAGCCATCTCTATATTTTCACCGCTTTTTAAATGACCGCCAAATCTCGTGTCCCAACAATTTGGATGCAGGTCTTTTGTCTTTGCTCGTAAATGCACTAAAACCTCAATTTCTTTATTTTGAAATCTAAAAAAATATATATGTACTGTCCTGTGCCAATAACCTTTTGCGTGTACTTCAGAACGCAGTTTTTTTGCACCAGTCAAATTGTTATTTTCATCTATAATATCTAAATATTCTTCCGGCATAAAATTGTTTTAATTAATCTATAATCCTTTTCGATAAAACTCCGCTGCTTCTTCTGGTGGAATAGGATTGATGATCAAACCAGAACCAATCTCCACGCCAGCCCAGACAGAGCCACGAGGCACTACTTTGAGATACAAGTGCTGATCATCGTCGTTGATAAGCTGATGAAAATAAAAATTGTAAGGCAAGTCTAATTGACTGATTTTTAATAAAACATGTTTTAAGATTTTAGCCATGGAGAGTTTGGCACTTTTAGATAAGTCCGTAATATTATCTTGATGCTTTTTGGGCATAATCCAAACTTCATAATTAAACATGGAGGCATAAGGACAAAAAGCAATCATGTTTTTATCTTGCCAAATCAAACGTGGTCCTTTGGACTCATTTTTTATCACATCACAATACACACAAGTGCCGTGTTCTAAGGTATACTCCTGTTGTCTTTTTGATTTGTCTAATAAATGTGGCGGTAAAAATTCAGTCGCAAATATTTGCGAATGTGAATGCTGAAGACTTGCGCCAGCTACACCACCATCGTTTTTGAAAATCAAAATATATTCAATCTTTTTATCTTTAGAAATCTCTTTGGTACGCACTTGATAGGCGGTAAATAAATCAGCAATTTGCTTGGTAGACAAATCCTCTATTTCTTTGGTGTGATCTGGAGTTTCCACCACCACTTCTTGTTGACCATAAGCTTTTTTATTAGTTTTAGCTACTGCTGGAAATTTATTAGCAATTACTTTCAATGACCATTTTTCACCCTTGCCTATCTGATATAAAGCTTTGGTATTTTTTAAAGATTCTGGGCATAAGACACAAGTACTTAAAGGCTTGTGATAATCCCTTGCTTTAATCACATCGTGCGGGCGTTTACCACGCTTTGGCGCGATGATAACATATTTTTCCTGAATATAATCTTGGCGGATTTCAGATTTTGTAAGTCTTTGCATATAATTATTTAATTAACTTTTTATATAGTTTTAAATAAGCCTGCGATGATTTATCCCAAGAAAAATCTTGAAGCATCGCTGCCTTAATCATCTTCTGCATCGCTTTTGGTTGCTGAAAAATATTTAAAGCTAAATCACAAACTTTAGCTAAGGCCTGATGATTATAGTCACTAAAAACGAAGCCGGTTTTTTTGTGTCTGACTGTATCTTTTAGGCCACCAGTAGCACGCACTATAGGTATTGTGCCATAACGCATACTTATCAGCTGGCCTAAGCCACAAGGTTCAAAGCTAGAAGGCATCAAGAAAAAGTCAGAGCCCGCATAAATCTGTTGGGCTAAATCAGCATCAAATTTTAAAACAGCTTTAAATTTAGCTGGATATTTTTTATTTAAAATTCTAAACTCTTCTTCGTATTTTTTTTCACCGGTACCTAAAATAATAATTTGCAAATCTTGTTTTAATAAAGCTTCCCAGCAAGGCTTTAAAATATCTAAACCTTTTTGGGATACTAGGCGAGAAATTAAAGCAAAAACTGGCACATCTAAAACTGATAAATTTAATTTTGCTTGCAAGGCCTGTTTATTGACTGGCTTGTATTTTACAAAATTATTAACATTATATTTTTTAGCGATGGCTTTATCAGTTTGTGGGTTAAAAACATCAGTATCAATGCCGTTTAAAATGCCAGATAAATTTTTCTGACGTCTTTGTAAATAAACTTCTAGCCCAGCTCCGTATTTTTTAGTCAAAATTTCTTGAGCATAAGTCGGACTGACAGCATTGATAGCGTCAGCTGATAAAATACCGATTTTTAAAAGCTCTAGTTTATCCTGATCATCATAATAATCTTCCATCAGAGCAGGTGTTAGTTTTTTATTTAAAGCCAAGTAATCAACTAACTCTAAAGTACTTAAGCCTTGGCTAGCAAGATTATGAATCGTTAATAGCGTGGGAATATTCGCAAAATTTTTGTCACTTAAACTATATTCATCTAAAATAGTTGGCACTAAAGCTGTGTGCCAATCATGACAATGCACTAAGTCTGGCTTGAGATTTAAAACCTTGATAGCTTCAACCGCACATTTAGAAAATGCTGCAAATCTTTCGGTGTCTTGTAATTTGTTTTGATCTAAATAAATCTCTTGGCGGTCAAATAATTTATTTTTAATTAACAAAATTTTAATTTTTGTTTTAGCTAATAAAGTCTGATAAACTGCAAAGCTAATTTTTGTATCTGCTAACTTTAAATTAGCTTTTACTAGTTTACTAGGATAAAGTTTTTTGTTTAAAGAGCCATAGAAGGGTAAAATAATCAGCACTTCTACACCTAATTTACTCAAAGCTTTGGGCAAAGCTCCCATGACATCAGCTAAGCCACCGACTTTAATCAAAGGATTAAGCTCGGCACCAATAAATACTATTTTTATTTTTTTATTTAACATAAAAAGCTTACAATTTAAGGTAAGCTAATTATAACATGAAAGTTTATAAAACTAAAAACTAATAAAGATTGATTTTACGTTCACCGCTCTCTACTAAAGCTAAATATTTTTCTACTTCATCTAATAACAAATTCACCGAATCGTCTTTGTGCATATAAAATAAAAGAGCAGCGCTACGCAATGCCACCCAAGCTTGATAGAGGTTGATACGAGGAAAAAACTCTAGAGGAATTTCCTCAAACTTTTGACCAAAATAGCTAGTGACAAAATACTCTTTTTCATAGTTAATTTTGGCTCGAGAAAAAAATCTATGCCCCATAAAATCTAGCTGCTGTAAAAAAGAGCCGATATCTACCATGGGGTCACCAAGTGCTACATCAGTAAAATCTATCATTTTGATTTGCTTGGCTTCTAGGCTAGTCAAGATCACATTTTCTGGATGGTAGTCTCCATAAACCAAACAAACTTCTAAATTTTGATCAAATTGCGTTTCATACTTTTTAATACTGGCCAAAATCTTTTCAACCCTAGTGCCCATAGATAAATTCTGCTCTAAAATGTCTGGTAAAAAATTTTTAATGCTTGAACCGACGTTATTAATAGAAAACTGCGGCCAAACAAAAGTCTCGTTTGTCTCTAATTGATGTAATTTCTTCAGCCAAGTGGCTGCTAAATTCATAGCCTTGCCCAAATTTAAATATTCGTCAGCTTTAAAAAAACTAAACAAACGATGGCCGATTGAAGCTTCATAGACAAAAGCTAAATTTTCTTCTAAATAAAATAATGGCTTGGTCACTAAATATTTACCGGAATCAAAGCCATGACTATATAAATAATTTAGTTTAGCAAAAGCCATTTTTCTCGAGCCGTCAGAATGACCAGTGGCCACTAATTTGATTTTTTTTATAGCCCCGGCTTTATCTAAATAATCCAACTTGTAGCCCACCACAAAAACAGCGCTTGTTTTACCTATATGTTTTTTGTAAGCATGTAATTCTAGTTTTTGTACTTCCACAAAATCCGGATAATATTTAGCCAAATTTTGATTTAAACAATCCTTAATAAAAACCTCATCATTTAATAAAGCTACCCGCTTCTTTTGTTCTTCAATTTCCATAAATTATTTTAAATATTATATTTACAAACACATAAATACTGCTCCGCCCTTAGTAAAAATTTATCAATTATTTATCTAACGGTGTTTACGCCAATGTGTCTCCCAAATTAATCTTTTTGCTTTGGCATAATAACGCTCGGCCTGGATCTTTTCTTTGCTGTTGGCTTGTTTTAATGACCTAATAGACCTAACTAATTCCTCAACGCCCTTGTCTACCATGTCTGGATGCCAAGCAAAGCTTGAAAAAGCACCGGTTTTTTTGGCACTGGCCCACCAAAAAGTACAAGAGGATAAGCCACGGTCTAAGTGGTATCTGACCCAAAAATAATTTTGATCTTGAGGATATTTTTTGACTAAACTAATACTAAAATTTGTTAAAATCCATAAAGCTTTGTGAAGAGCATTTTTAGGATCTTGCCACAAAGCAAAAGGAATATTTTGTTTAAGGTCTTTGAGACTTGTTTCCCAAGACGAATCACGCAAACTAATAGTTTGTGTTTGTTTTAAAGTTTTTAAATATTGCGAAATAGTTAAAATCTCTAAATCTTTATTTACTAAAATCTTTTCTAAGTGTCCTTGCCAGTCTTCATGCTTGTGGCCATACATTTCGCCATCGGTAGCAGTGATAATAGTTTCTTTTATATCTTCTTTACTATGAAATTTTTGATAAATAATTTCGGCTGGATAATTTTGTGAATAAACTCTTTCTCTAAAAATAACTTTTAAACCTAAGTTTTTAATTTGATATAAAATATCTGCTTTAGTTTTTTCAGTCGTAGAAATTTGGTCTAAAATTATCCAAGTAAAACCTAATTTTTTAATAATTTTTGCCACCGCTAAACTATAGGCCATTTCTGGTAAATAAAAACCTTGTGGCAAAATTCTAAAATACTTAAATAAAATATCTTGGTTTAGTTTTATTTGCCTTATCACTTCCTGCTCTGGTAATAAAGGCAAAATCGGATGATAACAAGCAGAGCCAGTGAGTTCTAAACGTTTGTTTTTAACTGCTTGTTGTAGCTTAGTTAAAATACTTGGCTCTAAAGTATGTAGCTGCTCAATCAAAGAGCCGCTAATATTTAAAGTAAAAGTAAAGTTTGGATATTTAGTGAGTAATGTCAATAAATAATCATAGCTTTCAATAGCTGTCTGATGGATAATACCTTCTTCTTGCCAAGGTGGCTGATAAATATGTAAAAAATTTACCCAAATTATTTTAGGCATCTTGTTTATTGTTCTTGTTTAAAACTTTTAGCTTTTTTATAAAGCTCTAAATATTTTCTGGCTGGCAAATCCCAAGAAAAAGAAGCTGACATACCACGCCTGATCAAATCTTTCCAGATCTGACGATGGTGATAAGTCTCCAGAGCTCTGGTTAAAGCCACTAAAAGCTCGGCAGTTTTATAATTTTGAAAATTAAAACCATTGCCTTGTGTCTTTTTATCAGTCTTCGGATCAAAATTAATCACGGTATCAGATAGTCCTCCAGTAGCACGGACTATGGGTACACAACCATAGCGAAAACTAATCAGCTGATTGATACCACAGGGTTCAAAACGAGAGGGCAACAGAAAAAAATCTGAACCCGCATAAACTAAAGTCTCTCTTTTTAAGACTTCTTGGTGAGAAGGGATAACAATCAATTTATCAGCATGGGCTTTAGCTAACTTGTTTAATTTTTGTACATATTTTTTGTCCCCTGCTCCCAAAATAATCACCTGCACATCTTGAGACAACAAAATTGGCAAGACCTCGATCACCAAATCAAAACCTTTTTGCTCAACCAGTCTTGAGGTGAGACAAATCAAAGGTGTCCTGTCTAAAATCGGTAAGTGATAAAGCTTTTGTAAATATCTTTTATTTACTATTTTTCGATGAATGGTCTCGACGGTATAATTTTTGACTAAACCTTTGTCAGTCTTAGGGTTGTACTGATAATAATCAATGCCATTGACCACGCCAAATAATTTATGTTGCCTGTTTATCAAAATACGATGCAAATCTTGACCAAAATTCTTCTTGAGTATTTCTTTAGCATAAGTTTCTGATACGGTATTTACCGCATCAGCATACATAATACCGCGTTTAGCAAAATTAATATGAGCTAAACTAGCGGACTTAAAATCTGGTAAAGCTAATTTGCCCTTATCTCTTAGCTCCACTGGCACATCCCACCAATTTGAACCCATTTGATAGGTAAGATTATGAATAGTAAAAATAGTAGCGGCATTTTTTAATGTCTGGCTGTCTTTAAAACGCGTTGTTTTGAGATAGGGAATCAGTCCAGTAAACCAATCATGACAATGGATAATATCGGCTTTAAATTTTAATAAAGAAACGAGCTTTAGGACCGCTACAGAAAACAAATAAAATCGCGCGTTCTCTCGAGAAGAAACATAGATATTTTTTTTCTTACCAAAATATTTATCACATCTGACAAAATAAACCGGCAAACCAGGCATCAATTCACCGCACCAAAAACTTACTTTAATACTATTTTTTTTATCAATATTTATTAAAACATCGGGATAAATTTCTTTCAAATTATGTTTTTTAATATTAATCACTTTAGTATAAAGCGGAATAATAACGATAACTTCATGACCTAGACGATGCAAGCTTTTTGGCAAAGCACGTGCCACATCACCCAAACCACCTGTTTTGACAAAGGGATCAAGTTCTGAAGAAATTGAAACTATTTTTAATTTTTTCATTGCACTTGTGATAATTTTTGATTAAACCAAGCCCCGCAAATAGCCACCGCCGCTGCATCAGCGGCATCATCTGGACTTGGCACTTTAGCTAGTTTTAAGATAGTTTTGACCATCAAACCCACTTGACGTTTTTGGGCGGCGCCTGAACCAGTCAAAGTTTGTTTTACTTGCAAGGGGGTGAACTCTAAAATCTGTTTGCCGACTTTTGCGACCGTCAACATGATCACGCCCCTAGCTTGAGCGACATCAATGCCAGTTGTCACATTGCGGGCAAAAAATAATTTCTCGATACTAACTAAATCAACTGGATATTTAACTAATAATTTTTTAATAGCGCTTTCCAAGACTAATAAACGATCAGCTAATTTTAAATTTTTCGCTGTTTTGATACTACCGCATTCTAGTAAAGTAAGGACTTGATTATTTTTTAACAAAAAAGCAAAGCCAGTGTCAGCGATTCCTGGGTCTAGACCTAAAACAATTATTTCCTGTTTAGATGTTAGCATTAGTATAAACGTTGTCGACATCATCGTCGTCATCCAAAGCATCTAGTAATCTGATAAGTCTATCTTCATCTTTGACATCGACGTGCTCTTTAGCTAAGTAGATCAAATTTGAATCAGCGATAGAAAAATTTTGGGCTTGTAAAGTATCCCTTAAATGCGCAAACTTATCTTTGCTCACCAAAACTCTGACTTTATCTTCGATGAGGATATCATCGGCACCAGCTTCAATGATTTGCAATTCTTCTTCGTCGCTTAAAGAAGTTTTATTTAAAATCAGCTCGCCTTTTTGTGAAAACATCCATAAGACACTCCCAGCAGAGCCTAAATTACCATTAGCTTTATTCAAAATGTGTTTAATATTAGAAACCGCCCTGTTTTTATTATCTGTCAAAACCTCAATAATCAGCGCTACGCCCTCTGGGCCATAAGCCTCATAAACTAAATGCTCAATGTTAGCACCATCTCCTACACCCGCGCCCCTTTTAATAGCGCGTTCAATGTTGTCTTTTGGCATTGATAAAGTCTTGGCTTTATCTACCGCCATTCTTAGTTTAAAATTTGTGTCTAAATCTTGTCCGTCTCTGGCTGCGACCGTAATGTTTTTAGATAGCTTAGTAAATAAGCTACTGCGCTTTGAATCTTTTGTTTCTTTAGCTCTTTTGGTTGTCGCCCACTTGGAATGTCCACTCATAAATTTATTCTTTATTAATATCATTCTTCCGGCTTCGGCGGAAGAATCTCACACAAAATTATATAAAATTAAAACTAATAAACCCAAGTATTTATTGTCAGTTTAACAAAAAAAAAGAGAAAAAACAACCCCATTATAGTAATTTATAATTTTGCTATCTAACGGGGTTGACTAGATTTTTTATTCATAATAAGATACTTAAGTAATCGTTGTTTTCATCTCTTTACAGGCCACTTAATTTGCCGATCCCCGTATCCATGCTTGGTGGGGATTTTTGATTTGCTTTTTTATAGTTGACAAAAGCATAAATCTATAGTATAATACCAAGATTTAGCGATCCTTACAAAAGACTCAAAAATGAGAGGAAAGAGTCATGAAAACGACGCATCTTTGGCCCATCTACCTCATGCTGGTCTATCTCTTGACCAGCTGTGTCACAACACGACACTATGAAGGCGATGCAGACTACAATAAAGATCAGGTAGTCGTAATCGCCACCAACAATCTCGAACAAGTAGCCTCTGTGAGGCTCAGAGAAGACCCAGGCACCACGGCTCATGTTCTGAAGCCAGGAAAAAGTCACCAATGGGTAGTCAAACGGCAACGTTACATCACTGTTGTTGGTGAAATCTATGAAGAATATGGTTGGAGTAGCGAACGAGTCCTTGCAGAAATCGACAGAAATGCCTGGTTGACAAATACCATCGAAATTTCTATCGATGACAATCGAATGCAAGGCGTAATTCTCCAGCCTGGATACATCACTAATTATATGCCGTGGGCAGCATCGTTTAGAGAGGTAAACAATGTGTATATTGACATTCTGCAACCTGGTCAATCATCACAAAAACTAAACTTTCCTCCTGGCAAAATACATCTGATCGGCACTTTTGTGGCTGGCCCATATAAAGGCCAAGAATTCAGCGACTATCTGGAAATCGACAGCGACCCAAAAGACGCTAACTGGTTTGACGGTCAACAATGGAGAAAAATCGGTTGGACCTTCCCAGTAGATGAGAATAGGAGCAATAATGACTGGCGCTGGCGTCGTCATTGATCAATTCTCCTCAAAACAAAGGACACCTATGCTTCGCGTGGGTGTCCTAACTTATTTATTTAATTTTATTTATCGCTGTGCTGGAGGAGGATTACCACCACCATTAGCGCCACCATTAGAATTAAAACCTTCTACACCCAAAGCTTGGAAAACAAAATAAGTAATGGCATAAGCCGCTAACACAACTGCTAAACCAATCACGGCATTTTTAATATTATCTCTAGCTTCTTCTACTTTCTTTGGATCACCTGAAGCTGTCATCCATTTGAAACCCGCTAAAATAATCATAATAATAAAAATTACCCCCAATAAACTCAAAGCTGCATTAATCAAGATTCTAGCTGCTTCAGGAACAGAATCAATCGTTTTTAAACCTGTGCCTTCAGCCGCTGTCTCTAAACCAGTATCTAAAGCCAAGGTTTTGAGTGGCAATAATAATAAAAAGCTTAATAAAATCTTTTTCATAAATTTTTTTATACACACTATGATTTATTTTTAATTTGTAATATTTACTGTAGTGGCGGTATAAACCTCTCTTAAGACAAAAGAGGCAATGGCGTAAGCGGCTAAAATGATAACTACGCCAACAACAGAATTTTTAATCAAATCTCTTGCTTCATCAACTTTCTTTGGATCACCTTGAGCGGTCATCCATTTGAAGCCACCAAATAAAAGCAAAATAACAAAAATTGTGCCTAATAACATCAAAAAGATTTTGATGATACTGCCAATCACCTGCATTAATGGCACGTCTTGTTTATAGGCAGTAGTGGCAGCATCTAAATTTTGCATAATATTACTTTGAGCTAAAGTAATATTCGGTAATAATAATAAAATAGCTAATAATTTTTTCATATTTTATAATCTACGCCCTAGTAGGCCAAACAAAACTGACCTACTATAGTCTAGACTATAATCGATTTTATTGCTCTATGCCTGTAGTAGCGGTATAAAGCTGATTCAAAACAAAAGAGGCAATGGCGTAAGCAGCAAAGATAATCACTAGACCAACTACACCTTCAGCGATTAATTTTTTAGCTTCGTCAACTTTCTCTGTTGAGCCTTGGGAAGTCATCCACTTAAAACCACCTAATAAGATGATTAAAACTGCTAAAACTCCTAAAAAACTTAAGATAATATTAATGATTTTAGCAATAGTACCCTTTAAATCGTTGTTACCCAAATTAACGCCCTGTTCGCGTAGATCATTTATACCCAAAGCATCTTCGGCGCTATTACCTTGAGCCAAAACAATATTTGGTAATAGTAATAAAGCGGCTAATAATTTTTTCATTCTTTCACCCCCTTTCAAAAATTTATATTTTAATAATTAACTCTTTAATTATAAAGGAAAAGCCCTTAACTGACAATCCATGTTTTAAGTAGCTGGCACGCCTAAACCAGAAAAGACAAAACTGATAATAGCATAACTTAAAAATATCACCACCAAGCCCAAAATGGCCCAGAGTAAAGTGTCGCGACCACGACGCACACGATCAGGATTTCCTGCTGAAGTCATCCAAGTAATACCGCCGATCACCATCATCACCAAAGATACGGCCCCTACTACTCCCAAAATACCAGTAATTACGCTTCTAACTAACTCTGGAAAAGTAGCTACATTTAAAGGATTAAACAATGGTTCTGCTAAACTAATGTTTGGTAAGATTAAAAATAAGCTTAGTACAAATATTGCCATTTGTTTCCCCCGCATGCGCGGAGAAAGATAAAAAAATTCTTTTATTTTCATAAATATATTTTAAAATATTATTCTGGTAAAATAGGGATGCAAAGCGTGTAATTAAGACAATTCTCTGTGCCAAGATCATTAAAGTTTTCTGGACAAGTTAGCTGTGATTGACATTGCGGATTTGCATTAACATTAAAACAACAATGCATACTTGAAGGCACAATATTTGGCTCATTATATTGAGTATTGGTATTAACTCGTACTTCTGGCTTAACTTGCAAAACATTATTCACAAAAAATGACACTAAAATATAGCTCATGAAAGCGATCACTAAGGCGATCACGGTCTGTAACATAATCTCTCGGCCTTGTTGAATTTTTTGCTGATTACCATAAGAAGTAAGCCATTTGATGCCACCCCAAATAAAGTACAGCAAAGCCAAGGCACCGATCCCACCAATTAACCATTTAGTTAACTCAATAAAACCTCCAGCAATATCAGTCAAAGTACAATCACCACTGGCCATACAAGCGGTATTTTTGATGTTATCTAAAAAGCCAGCTACTTTAGTACAATTACCATTTGCGTCCATAGCCAAGCATTCAACTGCCTGCACGAAATTTGGCAAGATTAAAAAACTAAATAAGAAAACAAAAACTATCAGCAACTTAAAATTTTTATTCATTTGGTTTGCTATAAGTTTGATTTAAACGTTTGACTAAAAAGTCTAGACCTTTGGCATCAAGCTGAATTTCTTTTTTAAAATAACTCTTGATAAACTCGGCTAAATAAGTTTCAGCCAGTGTAGCATTGTAACCAGCATACCAATTGTCAGCCGTCAAAACTTGGGAAGCAAAAACTCTGACTTGATCATTTTCTAATTGTTTTTTGACTAAGGCTCGTAAAGCGGTTGGTTTATTATTTGGCTCTAAATATTGACTAACTAGCGCTGGATCAGTCGTCACACTTTGGACAAAATTCCAAGCCGCGTCTTGATTGGCTGAATTTTTAGCCACCACATTGAGCCAATAATTAGCATAATATTTTGTACCTTCAGCGCCTCTGGTTTGCGGAAAGTTTTCTAAATCCCAATTAAACTGTAAGCCACGCTTGCGTAACTCATCAGCATGGTAGCTATAGCCAAAAAAGTAAGCCAGCTTTCCTTGAGCAAAGAGCTCAAAAGCATTTGGTAAATCAGCTGTCCAACTATAAACTGCTTTAGTTGGATCCGCAAAATAAGTATAAAAAGTCAAAACATCAGCAAATCTTTGCGCAGAGGTTTTGTCTTGCAAAGGATTAAAATCATTGCCCTGCATTTTTACATCATTTTCCATCCAGAGAGCAGAAAGTATGTCAAAAAAACGCGGAATATTATCAGCCCCACCTAAAGCTACGCCTGCTTGATAAATTTGATTATTGGTGCCTATTTTAGCTAAACCAGATTTCTCAACTTGTTCAACTAATTCATCTAAATCTTTCATTGGCTCTGGGATACCAGCTTTGGTCAGTAAATCAGAATTATAAAATGTCACTAAAGTATCGACTGAATATGGTAGGCCATAAATTTTATTGTCTACCACCACATCATCATTTACTACTTGGACAAATTTTTCTTTTACATCCTGTAAAGACAAACTATTTACTGTCTGTAAGGTCGTAATAGCTTCTTTTTTGATCGTACCTTGAATTTGAGTAATAGGAATTTTGACTACTTTTGGCATACTAGATAATTTGGCTTGATATTTTTTTAAATCTGTAGATGGAATCATAAAAATATCTGGCACGCGATTGTCCCAAGCAGCGGCTAATAATTTTGCCTCATATTCATCATAACGAAAATTACGATA
>LBRC01000015.1:12673-17030 GCA_000991205.1 Parcubacteria group bacterium GW2011_GWA2_36_10
AATATTTTTTTAGGCTTCATAAAAAGCTATAAACTTTTTAAATATCTTTTGAGTTGCTCTCTGATGTCTTTTCGGTCTTGCGCATACTCTAAAGTGGCTCGTAAATAATTCCACGGATCGCCAGTCGTGAGCCACTCGCCGTCTTTAATTTCCTTGGCATAAAACTCTCCGCCAGCTTTGATATAGTCACGAATAGCATCTACTATCCACAGCTCATTACCTTTGCCTAAAGCGGTTTTTTTCAAAACATCGATAATGTCTTGATTCAAAATCATCCGACCAAAGTCAGCTAATTGTGAAGGTGCTTCTTGGCTGTTCGGCTTTTCTACTATGCCGTTTAACTGCATGGTTTTTTTGTCTTTCAGGCTGACGATACCGTATCTATCTACTTGGTTTTTGGAAACTTTTTGGACGCCAATCATCAAGTGCCCAGTCTTGTGGTAGTCGTCTAGCATTTGTTTAGCAAAAGATACTTTTGATTTTACCAAATCATCTCCCCAAACATACATAAACGGCTCGTCTTTAACTAAACTGGACGCTGATAAAACGGGCGTACCGTTGCCATAGGGACCTTTTTGACGGACATAAATGAAATTGGCCATTTCGGAAATCTTTTTGATTTCCGCTAACTTTTCTTTTTTACCAGCGGCGGCTAAATCAGATTCTAGGGCCCAAGAATGATCAAAATGATCTTCAAGTGGCTTTTTGTCCCATTTGGTCACTAAAATAATATCTTCAATACCGCCAGCTACTAGCTCTTCCACTACTAATTGAATGATGGGCTTATCGACAATCGGTAACATTTCTTTGGGCATAGCTTTGGTGACTGGTAAAAGTCTAGTCCCAGAGCCAGCCACGGCGATAATAGCTTTGCGAACTTTTTGCATGACTATATTATACTAAAAATTAAGCTTTAAGTAAAATGAAAATTTGACAAATAAAAATAAAAGGCTAATAATAGAAATGAAGAAAAGTAAAAATGAGGCAAGATTATTTCGCTTCCTGCGAACCACCTTGAATATTAGAACAGGCTCAAATTTAGATTTGAGTTTTTTTATTAAATACTAAGAAAATATTATGAAACTAAAATTAATTTTAAGTCTTAGTCTGCTAGTTGCGCTTGGTTTTGGCTATATCGCCCTCAAAAAACCAGAACAAATAGCCGAGGCTCAAAAGCTAACTATTCTAAATGGCGAACTGCAAAGTGTCAGCCAAGCTTTGGGTGAAAAAAATTTCACTAACAATGCTGATTTGAAAATATTGTTTGACTATAATTCAAACTATGCTTTAGTTGGTAAAGCTTGGGAAGGAGAGACAAACGAAAGTGAAAGCATTGGTGGAACAAATTTATATCTAATCAATCTCAATGATAAGAGCGAACAAAAGATATTAGACGGTTTAGTTCGTCGAGCTATTTTTGATCAAAAAAATAACTTAGTCTATTTTACTGATTTAGCTCAAGATCTATGGCGTTTTGATATCGCTAAAAATACCAAAGAAAAAATCATGGACAAAGTATTATCCCCAGATTTGTCGCCCGACGGACAAATGATGGTTTACCAAAAACTAAATCCAGAATGGACACCACCATATTCTGATAATGCCCTTGGCTTAACAATTTTAAATTTACAAACTAGAGAAGAAAAAAGAATCACTACGACGTGGGAAGATTGGGCTCCATTTTGGACACCAGATGGCAAAAAAATTGTTTTCTTTTCTATCAATGATTTAGATCATGGTATGAGCTCGCATTATATTATAGACGCTGATGGTCAAAATAAAACTTTACTCACTAACTTTGGTTTATATGATGGCACTCAAGCAGGGGCTGTACCTATGCCCTCAGAAAAACCAGTTTGGTCACCAGACGGCAATATGCTTGTCTATCATTCAGATTATGAAGTGTGGATCAATAAATTTAATCCGGACAAAACTGAAATTATAGAAAGTAAATTTATCACTCATGGCAAAGAGCCTACTTGGATCCGCAATGGTAGCGCTCTCAATGTCGTGCTCGTCACAGAGAATAAAAGCTCGACGGCAAATATTAACGTCGATCTAGACGGTAAAATTATTAAACAATAACTATATGAAGAAAAGTTATTTTGTACTAAGTGCTTTAGCACTCATCTTAAGCTTGCCCCAAATTGCTTTAGCTGATCCACGCTTTCGTAGACCAATAAATACTACTTTAAGCCCAGCTATAAGTGCCTACTACGATCACTTGAGTGGCACGGGCTTAAGAACCTACTCTTGTAGTAGCAATACTACTTATAATAGCCATGCGGGTACAGATTTTAGAGCCAGCGTCAGCACGCTGATATATGCTAGCGCTCAAGGTGGCCTATATTACCGCTATAATTCTTGCCCCACCTATGGCTACGCTGGTAGCACTTGTGGTGGTGGCTATGGCAATCATGCAAAAATCGATCATGAAGGAAATATGACAGATGGCCAAGGCTGGGTGACTGTTTATGCACACATGAAAAGAGATACAGTGGTCTGGCCGATGTCTGTCTTGTGCGGTGGCAGTATCGGGCAAACTGGTTCATCTGGTAATTCCACTGGACCTCATTTACACTTTGAGGTAAAAAAATACTCTTACCCTAATAACGATCCTTATAGTGGCTCTTGCAGTCATGCTACTACCTGGTGGACTTATCAGGGCGCAAATGGCATTCCTGGCACACAATGCCAACAACTCTAAGTTCAGGCTACAACAAAATCCCGCCCCGGGTTTATCCCGGGGCGTGATTAAAATATTTTATATTTTCTCGATATCACTAATTTCTTTTTCCACTGCTAACTCTGTCTTATCTAAAGATTCTTGTAGTTTCTTTATTACTCTCTTTTCCGCCATACTTAAGACTCTGTGGTGACTACCTCTTTGTATGATTTTTATTTGTTGCTGAATATCATTTCGTAAAATATTAAACATTTCGTGTAATTTGCTTTCTGCCTCTCTGGTTTCTTTCTTTAATTTACTCTTAAATAATAAAACTTTGCGCCAACCAAACAAACTCAATAAAGCCAAAGCAATCACTAGAGCAACTAAGATAATCACTATTGATAATACATTAATGGCTTTAGTGCCTACACGAGCCAGATCAGATTGTTTGACTGTGATTGACAGTTTGGCTGAATCAGCAGATTGCGCACCACGACTATCAGTCGCACTAGCCCAAAGGCTATAAAGGCCTTTCTTGAGACCATTTTTTAAGTGCACCACAAAATTACCATCAGCATCACTATTGACTGTTTCTATAATCGCTGGCTCCCCTTCTTTCTCAAGATAAATAATGACTTGTGAATTTGTGGTAGTTTTACCACGCACCAGAAATTCATCGCCAGCTACTAACTCGGTCGGATAATAAGTGATGACTGGACTAGCAGGAGGCTTCACCTCAAAACTAATAGAATCAGCTAAATAATTTCCCGCTTGGTCAAAAACTTTGACAAATAAAGTATGCTCACCAACTGTTAAAACTGGCGTATTATAAACGTCACCGCTTTTAGCTTGCCAAACTTGTTCCTCACTATTATCAATGGTAATACTAAAATGATCAATGCCAGAAATTTCATCCTTAGCAGTAAAAATAAAATCCTTGTCACCCGTGACACTTGCTTCGGCAATAGAAAATATAAAGCGTACGATTGGATCAGTGGCATCACGATCATCAGCTATTTGGATCTTAAAATTTTTTGGCTTAGTCGTATCGATTTGAAAACGAAAATGTGAGACTGGACCCCAACCATTGGCATTTTTTAGTTGCAAATGAAAATACCAGACACCATCTTCTACACCAGCTAAGGCCTTGCTACTAATAGCCGGCTGATAAACTACGCTCGGCTGTGAGTTTGGATTTTCTGAATATAAAATCCTGACGGCTGTCGTGCCTAAAGGCAATGACCAGGTAAATCTTGGGTCGGAATTGCTATACCATTTATTAGGGTCTGGATGAGTATTGGAGCTAATAGCAGAACTGACTGTTCTATTTTGCGGCTCTTCAGCTGGCGCTGGTTCATCAGGGGTGGCTGTCTGTGTGCCACTGATGTCAAATTGCGCTTGGCCGCTGCCTGTCAAAATATTTGTGCCATACCCATCATTGGCGCGGATAGAGGCCGAAGCAAAAGACACTGAAGCCGTGCCAGCTTTTTTAGCACGAAAAACTATGCCTAATACTTTGCCACTAGAACCCGTAAAACCAGGTGTCGGTACACCACCATTGAAACTAATCGAACCCGCACTATTAGAAAAAGCCGGCTCTTCTACCCAAAGAGAAAAGATCGAGCCAGACTTGGAAACGGACATTACTTCTAGCGTGTCAGTGGGAAAATAAATAGTGCCGTCAACATT
>LBRC01000016.1 GCA_000991205.1 Parcubacteria group bacterium GW2011_GWA2_36_10
TCGTAATCACGCATGACTAACTGCGCATCAATTTGTTTGACAGTTTCGATCACCACTGCTACGACGATCAAGATAGAGGTACCGCCCAAAGACATGGTCTGAATACCGGTCAATGGCCCGACAATGATCGGTAAAACAGCCACTAAACCCAAGAACAAAGCGCCGGCGGAAATAATACGCACCATGACTTTATTTAAATAATCTGCTGTGTGTAAGCCTGGACGAATACCAGGAATAAAACCACCTTGTTTTTGTAAATTTTCCGCAATTTGTTGAGGATGAAAAATGATAGAAGTATAAAAATAAGTAAAACCAACAACAGCCGCAAAATAAATAGCGCCGTAAAATGCTTGATTTCTAAAGATATTGATCACCCATTGAGAAAAATGTACTAACCAACTAGCATCAGAATTTAAGAAAAATTGAGCAATGGTTGGTGGCACAATGACAATGGAAATAGCAAAAATAATCGGAATCACACCAGCTTGGTTGACACGCAAAGGTAAATGGGTGCTGACACCGCCAGCATTTCTTTGGCCCACCATATGACGAGCATAAGAAACAGGGATATTGCGCTGACCCTCGGTGATGATGACAATAGTGACGATAGTAACTAAGGCAATCAAAGTGAAAATCACGAAATTTAAAATCTGTGAGCTATCAAAAGCAACCAAAGTATTGCCTAATGACTGTGGTAAACTGGCCACGATACCGGCAAAGATAAGCAAAGAAATACCGTTGCCGATTTTTTTCTCGGTAATTAACTCACCTAACCACATCAAGAATATGCTACCAGCCACAATCATTAATAAAGCTAAAAATACTTGGGCACTGGACATAGATCCTAATAAAGCGCCGTTAGTTTTTTGCGATAAAAGCTTGATAAAGCCATAGCCCTGAATAAAAGCCAAAGGCACGGTCAATAATCTAGTGTATTGGTTTAGTTTTTGTTGGCCATACTCACCTTCTTTTTGCAAAGCCTCAAGCTTTGGCACGATCATGGCTAACAACTGAAAAATAATCGAGGCCGTGATATATGGACTGACACCCAACATGACTATTGAAAAATTTTGTAGACCACCGCCAGAAAATAAATTGACTAGGCCCAAGACATCATTACCGCCAAATAAAGTTTTTAAACTACTAGTATCAACACCAGGGATAGGAATATGAGCAGCGATTCTAAATACAATCAATAAGGCCAAAACATAAAAGATGTTGTTACGGATCTCTTTAGCTTTCCAAATTTGTTGTAATTTTTTTAACATTTTGTTTATTATTTCTTCTCAATTTTTTCTGGTCTTAAAGCAATCACCGTGACTTTACCGCCAGCGGCTTCGATTTGCTTTTTAGCAGCTTCAGAAAAAGCATGAGCTTCCACGGTCAATTTTTTGGTCAAAGCACCGGTAGATAAAATTTTCACACCATTATCTAAAGACTGAATTAAGCCTTTTTTAATTAAAGCACGTAAATTCACTACTTGTCCATCGTTAAATTGGCTTTGCAAGTCCTTCAAATTGATCACTGCCATTTTAGAAGCCATTGATCGAAAACCACGAGTTTTTGGAATACCTAATAAGTAGCTTTTCATGCTACGTGGCATTAAGCCTGATTTACCACCAGAGCGGGCTTTTTGACCCTTTAAACCACGAGTGGAGTAAGTACCACGACCAGAAGCGTTACCACGACCAACTCTTTTTTTGGCCTTGTTGACGCCTGGTTTTGTTTGAAGATTGTGCAAAGACAACATATATTTTTAAGTTAAACTTTTGCTTGATTATCTACTACTTGTTCAATTTTCACAGCTTTATCGAATTTAGCATTAGTATGCTTAATTTTAAAACCAGTCAAAGCATTGATAGTAGCACGAACATTATTTACTTTATTATTTGAACCTAAGATTTTACCCACCGCATCTTTGACGCCGGCTAAATCCAAGATAATTCTGACTGCACCACCAGCTTTGATGCCACTACCTTTTTTAGCTGGTTTAAGCATTAAGTGAGCGGCTTTGAATTTCATATCAATTTTGTGTGGTAAAGTACCGTCAACGATTGGCACATGAACGATATTCTTTTTAGCTTGACGAACAGCTTTGGTAATAGAGTCAGACACGTCAGCGCCTTTGGCTAGACCCATACCCACTCTACCCTTACCATCACCGATCACCATACAAGCTCGGAATTTCATACGTTTGCCACCAGCCATGACACGAGTAACACGAGCCAAATCAATCATGCGTTGTTGGAACTCTTCTTTTTCCTTTTCCGGTCTTGGAGAGCGGCCTCGATTATTAGTCCTACCTTTAAATGGAGGTCGATCTTGTCTTTTTTCTTGTTTGATATTTTCTTCTGCCATAATATTAACTAAAATTTAATACCGCCTTTTCTAATGCCGTCAGCCAAAGCTTGCACACGGCCATGATATTTATAAGCGCCTTTATCAAAAACAGCTTCTTTAATATTTTTTTCAGCTAATCTTTTGCCCATCAGCTCGCCTACTTGAGCGGCTATTTCAATCCTTTTAGCCTTAATTTTAAGCTCTTTATCTGAAGCAGTGGCAAGGGTCACGGATTTCACATCATCAATAGCTTGGACATAGATATGTAGCAAACTACGAAAAACAGACAAACGAGGTTTTAAGCTTGTGCCTTCCATCTTGGCTCTGGTGCGAATACGACGACGTAAAATTTTCGCACTTTTGATTTTATTTGCATCTTTCATAATTTTTATGATTTAACGACTTTACCAGCCTTACGTCTAATAACTTCGTCACTATATTTAATGCCTTTACCTTTATAAGGCTCTGGTTTTTTAATCTTTCGAATTTCAGCCGCAGTTTGACCAACCATTTGTTTATCGATACCAGAAATTTTAATCACGTTTTTTTCTGTTTCGATTGATATTCCTGGACGACTAGGATATTCGACTGGGTGGGAAAAACCAACATTTAAAGTAAGCTTGTTATTTTGAGCATTAGCTTTAAAACCAACACCGTTGATTTCTAAAGTTTTACTAAAGCCTTCAGTCACACCTACTACCGCATTATTGACTAAGTTTCTAGCCAAACCCCAAAAAGCACGAGTTTTATTATCGGTAATATCATCAATACTCAAAATCAATTGATCATCTAATGCTTCAATTTTTACTCCTTGAGGCAAAGTAACGTCTAAAACACCTTTTGGTCCTTTGACGTTCACCTTTACCTTAGTGTCCAAAACATCGAGCTTGATGTCCACACCTTTAGGGATAATAATTGGTTTTTTTCCGATTCTTGACATATTATTTTAGTTATAAAGTTAGTAAGTTAGCAAGTTTCAAGTATACTTGTAAAGTTTAAAGCTTGCGAACTTGTAAACTTGTTTACCAGATTTCACACATTAATTCACCACCAACTTTATCTTGCCTTGCTTGTTGGCTGGACATAATACCTTTGGAAGTAGAAACAATCGCTAAACCAAAACCATTCAAAACTCTAGGCACATTTTCTTTATTGACATAAATCTTTTGGCCTGGTTTAGAAATTCTTTTTAAATGATTCAAAGCAGGACGACCGTTTTCGTATTTTAATTCCACTCGAATATGAGGACGAGCAGTAATTTCGATTTTTTCTGCTTTTTTAATATAATGTTCAGCCTCTAACAATTTAGCAATACTAAACTTAACAGCCGAGAATGGTAAAACCACCTCTGGCTTTTTTACAGCCACGGCATTGCGTAGTCTTGTTAACATATCGGCGATAGGATCTGTCATAATTTTAGTTTAAAAGTTATAAAGTTTTCAAGTTTCAAGTTCTTATCAATACTTGTGAACTTGTAAACTTTTTTTACTTGCTGACTTAATTTACCAACTTGATTTTGTTACTCCTGGGATTTCTCCTTTGGAAGCTAACTCTCTAAAACAAATACGGCATAAATGAAACTGTCTCATATAAGCGTGTTTTTTACCACAACGCCAACAACGACGAACAATTCTCGTGGAAAACTTTGGGTTTTCCATGGATCTTTTGGATTTTGCAATTTGTGCTTGTGTTGCCATATCTATTATTTCTTATTTTTCTTAAAAGGAAAGCCCAGTGAGCTTAACAAAGCAAAGGCTTGTTTGGCATCATGAGCAGATGTCGCGACGGTAAGCTCTAAAGGATGCACTTTATCCACATCTTCCATACCAATTTCTGGGAAAACAATATGTTCTTTGAAACCAATAGTGAAATTGCCATGTTCATCAAAGCCCTTGTGTGGATCTAGGCCATGAAAATCACGAAAGCGAGGAAAAGTGATATTGACTAATTTATCTAAAAAGTCATACATTTTTTCACCACGCAAAGTGACCTTAGCACCAACCACCATACCTTGTCTAATTTTAAAATTAGAAATAGATTTTTTGGCTTTGGTTAGCACTGGTTTTTGACCGCTGATGCGTTCTAAAATACTTTGCACAATTTCTACCCATTGCTTATTGCTCAAAGATCGGCCTAAACCAACATTAATCACAACCTTTTGCACTTTAGGCACGGACATGATGTTTTTGAAACCCAAGTCCTTTTGTAATTGAGCTCTTAAAACTTTCTGATATTTTTCTACTAATTGATTCATAAAATTTTTTTAATCAATCACTTCGTTAGCTTTTTTACTAAGACGTGACTTACTTTTGTCACCGTTGACTTTCATACCTACTCTAGTAGCCTGATTAGTTTTTGGGCATAAAAGCATGACGTTACTCAAGTGAAGTGGGCCATTAAACTCTACTCTTTGACCTTTTTCGCCTTTACGACGACTTTTGATATGTTTATACATGATATTGACACCCTCAACTACTACCTTATCTAAATCAGGTAGAATTTGAGTGATCTTGCCGGTTTTACCTTTACTTTTACCAGCAATCACGATGACTTGATCATTTACTTTTAATTTAGTTTTTTTCATACTACAATACCTCCGGTGCTAAAGAAATAATTTTATTAAAGCCTTTAACTCTTAATTCACGAGCCACTGGCCCAAAAATACGAGTTCCTTTTGGTTCTTTATTTTTTTTATCAATAATTACCACAGCGTTTTCACCAAAACGAATATAAGTGCCGTTTTTACGACGAGTTTCTTTACGTTGACGGACAATCACCGCATGCACCACCTCACTCTTTTTTACTTGAGCATAAGGCTGAGCAGATTTCACAGTGACCGTGATGATGTCGCCTAAACGAGCATAACGCTTTTTGTAGCCACCAGAAACATGGATGCATTGCACTAGCTTTGCACCGGAATTATCGGCAACTTTTAGCATTGATCTGTGTTGAATCATATAATTATACTTTGTCCGATATCCCCCAGGGAGATATCAGTCTTACCTTGATTATTTCTATCTCTGATATTTCCCCCTGGGGGAAATATCAATCTTGATTAATCTTTATTTAGTAGCTACTCTCCATCTTTTATCTTTAGATATCGGGCGGCAAGCAACAATTATCACTTTATCACCAACTTTACAAGTATTATTTTCATCATGGGCTTTGTAGTTGGTGCTAACCTGATATTGTTTCTTGTATTTTGGATGGGTCTTGATCTTAATGACTTTAACTACCACGGTCTTACTCATTTTGTCACTGACGACCACGCCAGCCATTTTTCTAATAATTACTTCTTTTGTCATAATATTTTATTTCTTAAGATTTACACTTTTCAGCACCGTCAAAATACGAGCAATATCATGTTTATTTTTACGTAAATCTCTGACATGATTTAACTGATTATTAGCAATACTAAAACGTAGTTCGCGATTTTTATTTCGCAATTCTGCTAATTTCTCATGCAAATCATTAATGCTTAATTGTTTTAATTCTTGAATTTTCATAAAGCTTATCTTAAATCTTTGGTGACAAAACGAGTTTTGACCGGTAACTTATAAGCGGCTAATTGTAAAGCCTTTTTGCAAGTAGCTTCATCTGGGCCAATCATTTCAAACATCACATTACCTGGCTTGACTACGGCGACATAATGATCAACCGCACCCTTACCTTTACCCATCGGCATTTCATTACCTTTGGCAGTGATTGGCTTGTCTGGAAAAATACGAATAAATACTTCAGCACCACGTTGGACATGACCAGTGATAGCTCGACGAGCTGATTCGATTTGGCGGGAAGTGATCCAGCCAGCTTCTAGACTTTTCAAACCATACTCACCAAAGCTGACTTTGGTCATACGGGTGGCCTTGCCTTTGATTTGATCGCCTCTTTGCCACTTTCTATGTTTTAATTTCTTTGGAGCTAACATATTTATTTCTTATTATCTACTACTTGAATATTTGCTTTGTCTTTGGAAAATAATTTAAAAGTTTTAACCGGCTCAACTACTTCTTCTTTCTTGGTCTTTTTAGCGAAAAATTCACCGCGATAGATCCAAACTTTAATGCCGATAACACCATAAGTAGTAGAAGCCACGCCACGACTGTAATTCACATCGGCTCGCAAAGTGCTGACCGGGATAGTACCTTGGACTAATTTTTCACGACGAGCAATATCCACACCGTTTAAACGTCCAGAAACCATGATCTTCACACCCTTAGCACCAGCGTGCATTACTTTTTCAATGTTTTGTTTCAAAACTCGACGAAAAGGAATACGACGTTCTAAATCTTCGGCTACACCCTGAACAATGACAGCGGCTGATAAGCTTGGATTGTTAATTTCCGTGACATTGAGCTGTAATTTCATGCTACGTTCTAAAAACTTACGCGCAATCAATTTTTTCAAATCTTCAATACCAGCACCACCACGACCAATGATCAAACCTGGTTTAGCCGATTGAATATTAATAGTGATTTCACCACGGTTACGTTCAATTTCAATCTTATCAATACCAGATTCTTTTAATTTCTTTTTCAAGAATCGGCGGATAGTCACGTCTTGTTGCAAAAATTGAGCATAATCTTTACCAGAATACCAGCGAGATAGCCAATTTTCACTCAAACCAAGGCGGAATAATTTTGGATTTATTTTACGTCCCATAACTATTTCTTATTATCTTTTTTATCTTCAGTCTTACTTGCTTTTTTCACAGCTTTGGCTTTAGTTTCTGTTTTGGCAGTTTTTTCCATGTCAGCTAGCTTGACCGTTTCAGCTTCTACTTTCTTTTCTTTGACTTTACTCACTACTTTAGCACCATCTTTAGCCGTCAAAACAATAGTAACGTGAGCAGAATGTTTACGAAATGGATGTGCTCTACCAAAGGCAGCTGGTTTAAAACGTTTTAAATCCATGCCTTTGTTGACAATAATGCTTTTGATCATCAAGTCTTCTAAAGCTACTTCATAACGATCTTGAGCATTGGCCACGGCTGAACGCAATAATTTGTCTATCATCGGTGCAGATCTTTTAAAAATCACTGGCAAACGAAATAAAGCCTCTACCACGGACAAACCACGAACAGCCCCAGCTACTAGCCGGACTTTCTTTTGGGAAACTTTAACGGAATTTAATTTTGCTTTAATCTCAATCATATAATTATTTTAGCTGCTTTATTTACCTTTAGTTTGAGTTTTTGCCATTTTACCACCATGACCCAAAAATTTACGGGTAGGAGAAAATTCACCTAATTTATGGCCAACCATATTCTCTACCACATAAACATTGGTATGCTCACGTCCATTGTGGACACCAAAAGTAAAACCAACCATCTCGGGACTAATAGTAGAAGATCTGGACCAAGTCTTGATGATTTTACCAGCATCAGGACGTAAATTGGAAACCTTCTTTAATAGTTTGGCGTCAGTAAATAGACCTTTTTTTAAACTTCTTGACATAAGCGTTTAATTAGTTGTTTGTCGGCTCTTGCGACGTTTGACAATAAATTTATTAGAAGCTGATTTAGCTTTTCTGGTTTTGATACCATAAGCTTTTTTACCAGTGTAAGTCTTAGGTGACTTCAAACCAATTGGATTGTGTCCTTCACCACCACCATGAGGATGATCCACTGGATTCATCACTTTACCACGGACAGTTGGTCTGATGCCTAAATGTCTCATACGGCCAGCTTTACCCCAACGGACGTTTCTAAACTCGGTATTACTCACCGTTCCAATAGTAGCTGAACATTCTTCTGACACAATTCTGATTTCACCACTTGGTAATTTTAGTTGAGCTTGACCATTATCGATAGAAGATAAAATCACGCTGTTACCAGCTGAACGAGCCAATTGACCACCTTTACCAGCAATCATCTCCACATTACAAAGAGTGGTACCGGTGGGGATATTTTTTAAAATAGAACGATTACCAGGAGTGATAGCGACTTTATTTTTTGAACTAATGATTTTATCACCAACTTTTAAATGTTCTGGTGCTAAAATATAGCGACGTTCACCATCAGCATAAACTAACAAAGCAATGCTAGCATTACGATTTGGATCAAATTCAATCGTTTCTATCTTGGCGGGAATATCAAATTTATCCATTTTAAAATCCACCAAACGAATATATCTTTTGACTCCACCGCCTTGATGTCTGACAGTAATTTTGCCTTGATTATTACGACCAGCCTGTTTTTTCTTGATCACCCTTAAAGACTTAAGCGGTCTAACCTGATTCAAATCTTTGTTGATCAAAATACTGGTTTTACGTCTTGAGGCTGTAGTTGGTTTGTATAATTTAATTGCCATATGATTTAGTTTAAAAGTTTTCAAGTCAACAAGTTTAAAAGTTTGTAAACTTGATAACTTACTAACTTGATAACTTAGATGCCTTCATAAATAGTAATACTATCGCCTTTTTTCAAAGTGACGATAGCTTTTTTGGTATTTTTTCTTTTACCAAACCTACGTCCAACACGGACATTTTTACCTAACTCATTTATCACATTGACCGCTTGTGGCATCACACCATAAACAGCCTTGATAGCTTTTTTGATTTCTACTTTGTTAGCCTTGTTATTCACCGCAAAAACATATTGATTCAAGCTATTAGCAAAAGTCGCTTTTTCAGAAATAACTGGGCGTAACAAAATACTAGCAGTTTTTGGACTAACTACCTTGTCTGTTTTTAACACTGCTTCATCAGTAGTTTTGGCTACTGCTGCGACTGGTGTTTCTTCTTTTTTCTTAAAAATACCCATAGCTTTATGAATAATGTTTTTCAATCTTGCTTAACAAATCTTGATTGACCAAAATATATTTATATTTCAATAAATCTACTATATTTAAACTACCAAAATAAATAGCCTTGACTCTCGGAATATTTTTACTGGCTTTGACGATATTATCTTCAGCCTTGGCAGTGACCACTAAAGTGGACTGTTTATTGTTTGGTAAATTTTTCAAAGCATTAGCTAAAGTTTTAGTTTTGGCATCGGCTAAATTGTAGCCGTCAACCAAAATCAATCTGCTTTCGGCTACTTTATCACTGAAAGCCATCGCTAAGGCTTGCTTTTTCACTTTTTTGTTAACTTTTTGAGCAAAGTTTCTTTCTGAAGTTGGACCAAAAGTCACACCACCACCGACCCACAATGGGGAACGGATAGAGCCATGACGAGCACGTCCAGTACCTTTTTGTTTCCAAGGTTTGCGACCACCACCACGCACCTCTGCTCTACCTTTGGTATGAGCAATAGCTTCGCGGGAGTTAGCATTTTGGGCGATGACTACTTGTTGGACTACTATGGGCTTAACTTTGACACCAAAAAAGGCAGCATTCAAGTCTTGATTGCCTAATTCTTTGCCTTCAAAGTTATACAATTTTACTTTAAGATCTGCCATAAAAGTTATAAAGTTATAAAGTTAACAAGTTCAAAAAGTTATTTACTTTCTTCCTCGCCCTGAACTTGTTTAGGGGCTTCTTTATCTTCTGTCTCAACTTCTTTATTGCCTGAAGTTTTTTCTTCGACTTTTTCTTCTACCACAGGAATAACTTCAACAACTGGTGCTACTTCTTCTTTAATAGTATTTTCTATAAAATTAATTTCACCATCAGTGACAATTTTCACTAAAGAATTTCTACCACCTGGCACAGCGCCTTTGATAAATAACAAATTATTCTTTGGGTCAATGGCTATTAACTCCAAATTCTTGACTGTGACAGTGTCCACACCCATATGACCAGCCATACGAGTACCTTTAAATACTCTGGCTGGATCAGTGGCACCGATAGAGCCAGGCATTCTTAACTGGTCTTTATGACCATGAGAAGCAGGAGAACCATGGAAACCATGACGTTTGACAACACCTTGAAAGCCTTTACCTTTGGAAGTAGCCGTGACTGTCAAATTATCGCCAACAGCAAAAGAAGTGACATCAAAAACTTTAGCACGAGCAAAATCATCTATCTTAGCTATTCTAAATTCGCGTAAAACACGAAAATTTGACAGACCCTTTAAGTGTCCTGCCATTGGTTTATTTGCTTTTTTCTTTTGTTCAAAACCGATCTGAACTGCACTATAGCCATCTTTGTCACCTTTGACTTGGACAACTGTACAGGGACCAGCAAGGACAACTGTGACTGGGATGACACGACCGTCTGCTAAAAACTTTTGGGTCATTTCCAGTTTTTTTCCTAAAATAAACTTGGCCATTTCTTTGAATTTATTAATTAAACTTATCTTGTATTTCTGCCCCGCGTTGCGGGGTAGAAATATTACTAATTACTTTTAAATAAAAATCGTGATTTTATACTTTAAACATTTTAAAGGATAGAATCACGACTCTAGTAACAAAACTTATTTTTCACCTAAAATTAAATTAAATAGGTGATAAATTTTTCTTTTGTAGTTTAGATTTTTACTTGGTGATTTAACCTTTAATTAAATTTTATTCTTTGCCACACTTCCAAATAATTTGGGTTATGTCAAAAGGAACTCAATTTATTATTTTATTTGACTTGTCAAAAACAATTACATTTTAATTTCAATATCTACGCCAGCTGGAAGATTCAAGTTTTGTAAAGTATCAATCGTCTGTGGAGTTGGGTTGATGATATCTAGCATTCTTTTGTGGATTCTCATCTCATATTGATCACGAGAATTTTTGTGCACAAAAGTAGAACGCAATACAGTAAACTTTTTCTTTTCTGTAGGCAAAGGAATAGGTCCCAAGATTTTAGCACCACTACGTTCAACTGCTTCAATAATAGTCTTAGTAGCTTGATCAATGATCTTGTGATCGTAGGCACGAATCTTGATGCGAATTCTTGACTGAATTTCTTCTTTAGCTTGCATGGAAAATGAATTTAAATTAATAATTGTTAAATTGCTTATTTTTATACTCTTTTCCCCTGCCACGCCCCCGAAGGGGCATGACAGAGAAAGTAAAATATTTATTTAATGATTTTGGTCACCACACCGGCACCAACTGTACGTCCGCCTTCGCGGATAGCAAATCTAGATTTTTCTTCTAAAGCGACTGGATTGAAGAATGGAGTATGACGACCACCTTCGTCTTTACTTAAAATATAAGTTTCAGCCGTGAATTCAGTGTGAGGGGTAATAGTACCAGGTTTCGCTAATACTTGTCCACGTTCGACATCTTCTTTTTTGGTACCACGTAATAACAAACCAGCATTGTCGCCAGCGCGACCTTCTTCTAACTGTTTGTTAAACATTTCAATACCAGTCACTACAGTTTTAGCAGTTGGTCTCAAACCGACTAACTCTACTTCTTCGTTGATCTTGATGATGCCTCTTTCGATACGACCAGTGACGACTGTGCCACGGCCTTCGATTGAGAAAATATCTTCAATTGGCATTAAGAAAGTATGTTCAGTATCACGTTTTGGATCTGGGATATAATCATCCAAAGCCTTCACTAAATCCATGATTGGTTGACCAGCGTCACCAGTTGGATCGGCTAAAGCCTTAAGAGCTGAACCACGAATAATAGGAGTAGTATCGCCAGGGAATTCATATTTCTTTAATAAATCACGAATTTCTTCTTCTACTAAATCGATTAATTCTGGATCATCAACTTGGTCAACTTTGTTCAAGAAAACAATAATGTAAGGCACACCAACTTGACGAGCTAACAAAATATGTTCACGAGTTTGGGGCATAGGACCATCAGTAGCGGAAACCACTAAAACAGCCCCGTCCATTTGAGCGGCACCAGTAATCATGTTTTTGACATAGTCAGCATGACCTGGACAGTCAACGTGAGCATAGTGACGTTTTTCACTCTCATACTCAACGTGAGCAGTTGCGATAGTAATACCACGCTCTTTTTCTTCTGGAGCGTTATCGATTTGGTCAACATCTTTGTGTTGAGCAATACCACCACGAGCCACCAAAACCTTTAAGATAGCGGCGGTTAAAGTAGTTTTACCATGATCAACGTGACCAATGGTACCTACATTGACGTGGACTTTTTCTCTTTTAAAAATTTCTGCTGCCATTTTCTTTTAATCTCCTTACGATAGCAATCCTTTAAATATTCAGGATTTTTATGATCCAGCTATCTTGAATTTAATTATTTATTAATTATTTTTTTATTTAAAACACAAAGATTATAGCACGGTCTTTTGATTTTGGCAAGAGCCTAAAAACGCCAGCAATAATGTGCCTGTTTTAGGCTAATATTAGCCAAAAAGTCTAATTATCACTGACCGGCTCTAAGTAGTACTTTTCTTCCTCTTGCTGCAAGCCCGGCTCCAAATTTTCAATACTTTCCGGCTTTTTCTCTAAAGCTAAGCTTTTTACTTGGCCACTAGCAACTGTTTGTTCATCAATTTTGAACTGATCAAGATTATAATCATTGCTGGCTTGGACAGATTTCCAGATAGCAATATCCCTATTTATCTTGCTCAAAAGCTCGTCTTCACTCAAATCATGGACAGCGACATTGTTTGTCAAGAGTCTTTCGTAGTCTTTGAGGCTCATGACTACATAAGGATCATGATTTTCCGAGACGACAATCATTTTGTCCCCTGTTTTGGTCACCAAAGCTAAAACTTGGTCTAATTTTTTATACATAAAATTCTTGTCCAGCGAATGCTGGATGGCTTAAATTTACAGCAAGCTTATAAAATATACTGGCTTTTGTCAAATATTCACAGCCTCTTTTATAGGCCCTTTTTGCTTCTCCTGATTTTCCTAAAATACCCCCGCTCCGCGAGGGTATTTGACATAATTTAGTTATTATTGTAGTTTTACTTGTCTTTTGTACACTTTCATTTCAACCACCAGGGGGGATCTATGCCTTTGAAGACCAAACCAGAAGCCATCGCACAGATGGAGGACGAACATTTGGCATATTCCAAATGCGTAAAAATCGGCAATCACTTCCACTTCTCCGGCGTGGTGGCCATCAACCCAGATTTCACGCCACATGGTGATTTCGAGGATCAGATCGAAAAAATCGGCCTCGACATAAAGACTCTGCTTGTAGCTTGTGGCTTGACTTTCAACGATGTCTACAGCGCCACCATCATGTTGGCCGGTAACATGGAGCACTATATGAAACTCAACTGGCATTGGAGAGGTCTATTCGCTGGAGTCGAGATCATGCCTCGTCGCAAGGTCTTTGCAGTCACCGAACTGCCTTTCGGCTGCGCTGTCGAGATCGAGTTCAATGCCGTCGATCAGTCCAAGTAGCGACGGCAACACCAAGGGAACTACAGGAGCACAGACACACTTGTGCTCCTCTTTATTTTATTTAAAATTTTATAAGCTAATTATTTATTTAAAGTGAACTCTAAATAAACTTTAGTTCCTTTATTTTCTTGACTTTCTAACCACACTTTGGCTCCTGGATGTTTATCGATCACTTCTTTGACGATAAATAAGCCTAAACCAGAACCATCAGTATAAGCATTTTTTGCATTTTTAGCGCGGACAAATTTATTAAAAACCTTAGCTTGATCAGCTTTCGGGATGCCAATACCAGTATCTTGAATGGCTAATAAAATTTTTGTGTCATTTTTATTCAAAGTCACCGTCACTGCACCTTGAATAGTATATTTGATAGCATTATCTAAAATATGATCAATAGTTTCTCCGATATATTTCAAACTACCCTGGATAAGCATCGCTTCGCTTGGTTTTTGCCAGACAAGCTGTAATTTTTTCGCTTGCGCATCAAAAATATGTTCAGAGATAATTTTATTGACTAAATCAGTCAAATCAATCTGATCATTAAGTGTAATCTTCATCTCACCGCTGGTATCCATCTCGGAAGCCATCAAAATATCGTTGATAATTTCTTCTAGCTTGATACTTTTTTGATACATGCCATCGATGAATCTACTCCGTTCAGCTGGCTTCATCTTATCCATATCACCATCACGCATCATCGCTAATGTCCCCCTGATGACTGAAGTCGGAGTTCTTAGCTGATGTGAAGCAATATCTAAAAAACTAGAACGCATCTCTAATAATTTAATCATGCGTTCAGCTTTGGTTTTGATTTCTTTGGTTTGCGCTGCTACTTTTTCCTCAAGTTGAGAAGATAATTCTTTGAAGGCCAAGCTACTTTGCTTTTCAAAAAAATTAGATTTAATGATTTTTTCTGTACTGCTATTAAAAAAATAGCCATAAACAATCACTAAAAGAAAAATGATGATAATAGCCGAAGCCGAAATATTTTTATCTATCAAGAAAAACAAAATAAAAGAAAAACTGATCAAAACCACGCTAATAATCTGATACTGCAAAAATAAACATTTACGAAATCTTAATTCGCAATATTGACAACGTTTATATGGTAGAGAGCCGAGATTTTTGACTAACCAACAATTTTGATTTAAATACAAATCTTTACCGATATTTTTGTCCTCTTTTGCTTTTTTTTCTTTGACTGGCATTAAGTAAAAATTAAGAGCTAATTTTTTCTCTCTTAAAAATCTTTTTTAAGACAATATACATCAAAGTGGCTACACAAAAACCCACTAAACAAGCTAAAAATATCATCAAATCAACAATCAAAATATAAATCCAAGCAAAATTGACATAAGGCGTGTAATGTAAAAGTAAAAAACCAACCAGCAACAAAACTCCGGTAGCGGCAGAGACAAAATTTAATTCACCTAACTCTTTTTGGATTGGCACCGCTGTTTTTTTAGTGGCTAAAACATGCAGCGCATAAGGAATGTTTAATTTTACCGAAAAAGAGCCGATAATAGCCAAAATGGCAACTAACAAAACTAACCATTGATTATGAAGAAAAAAAGCCATTAAGACCAAGACACCATAAGTGGCACGAGAAAATTTTAAAGATCGGTCATAAATTGAACATTGTTGCATAATTTTTATTTATTATTATTTAAAACTTTGTTTACTGCTAAGCAAGCTCGCCTGACATCTGACAAATCATTGTAAATATAAAAACTCAAACGACAACTAGCTGGCGGTGTGAGTTTATAATAATAATGTGCCAAAGTCGCACAATGACAACCAGCCCGAGACTCTACTCCTAGCTTATTTAAACTTTCAGCGATTTTAAACGGACTTAAGTTTTTATAATTAAACGAAACTAAAGAGGTCCTCATCAGCGGATCTTTTGGACCATAGATAGTAAGTCCCGGAATCTCACCTAATATCTTTAAGGCTTCAGCAATCAAAAACGTCTCATGAGCCTCAATATTTTTCATGGCTTGCTTGACATCAGCCAAGGCTAATTTTTTATGAGAACCAAAATAAATATTTTTACCAGGATTTAAAGCAAAATCTAATAACAATCTAATAGCTTGCGCTGATAAAATCGTGCCGAAAACATTTGGCGTACCAGCTGTGAACTTCCAGGGCAAATCATTATAGCCGACTTTCTTTGGGCTTACTTGTCCATCAGCGATCATGTCACCGCCATAAAGAAATGGTTTCATGCCTAATAATAATTTTTCTCTAGCATATAAGGCTCCCATGCCAAAAGGAGCTAACATCTTATGAAAAGACCAAACTAAAAAATCGACGTCTAAACTCTTGACATCGATAAAAGCATTAGGGGCTAATTGGGCAGCATCAATCAAAAAATAAGATTTTTTCTCTCCATTTGGCTGCTGATAGCCACTAGCATCAGCAATCGCTCGGATTTTTTTTAGTGGATTTTTGGTACCTAAAAAATTTGAGGCACCAGTGCAACAAACTAATTTTGTCCTCTTGTCTACTAAAGATTTAAAATGTTCTAAATCAAGCTGACCAGTCACTTTATCAAATTTAGCTAAACGGCACTCTACTTTGATGCCAAATTTAGCTAAAATCTCTTTCGTCAAACCATACCACGGAACATAATTCGAATTATGCTCCATAAAAGTGGTCACTACATTGTCACCGTCTTTGAATTCGGTCATCAAAGAATACATGACAGCATTGATGGCTTCGGTGGTGTTGCGATACAAAACAATATTTTTACGAGACGCTGCGTTCACAAATTGCGCAATCGTGTCATAAGCAAATTCAAACTCTCTAGTTGTTTCCAGTGAAGCGTCAGATTGACCACGATGGACATTTTCGTATTTTACTACTAATTTCTTTAATAAATCTAATAGCTGACTAGGCACCTGTGTGCTAGCGGCGTTGTTAGAAATGATTCTACCGGCTTTAATGGCTGGAAAAAATTTTCTGATTTTATTTGTATTTAGCATAAATATAAAAACAATAACATTATACAATATATTTTTATTTAAGACAAAACACCCCCGTCCCCGCTTTCGCGAGGATGACAGGGGTGTTTTAAATATACTTTTATTTACCTTTCTTTTTCTTTATTT
>LBRC01000017.1 GCA_000991205.1 Parcubacteria group bacterium GW2011_GWA2_36_10
TAAATATCAATCCTGTCGTTGACAGTGAATTTGTGCGTTTGAATTTTCCGCCACTGACTGAAGAAAGTCGTAAGAATTTAGTAAAAATTTTAGGTAAAAAATCCGAAGAAGCTAAAGTGGCTTTACGCGGACAGCGAGAAAAAATAAAAGATGTGATACTGGCAGCGGAACGTAATAAAGAAATCGCTGAAGACGAAAGATTTCAGGCTTTGAAAGAGCTAGATGATTTGACTAAACAATATGGTGACAAAATCAAAGAGATTGCTGATCAAAAGGAAGCAGAAATAATGAAAATATAAATATGTTGAGTATAATTTCTTTTGTTTTAATCTTAGGCGTTTTGGTACTAGCTCATGAGCTGGGCCATTTTGTCACCGCTATCAAACTCGGTGTTGGCGTAGAAGAGTTTGGCATTGGTTTTCCGCCAAAGATTTTTAGTTTTAAGCGCAAAGGTATTGTTTATTCGATTAATCTTTTGCCTTTGGGTGGCTTTGTCAAAATCAAGGGTGAAAATGGTGATGAGGTGGCAGATCCAAAAAGTTTTGTCAACCAAAAAGCTTGGAAAAAATCTTTGATTTTGTCAGCTGGCGTGATCATGAATTTTATTTTGGGTTTTGTGTTTTTGAGCATTGGTTTTTTTATCGGTTTGCCACAAGCCGTTGATCAAAATACGCCCACGGAAAATATCACCGAACGCAATGTGGTGGTTGCTGAAGTTTTAGCAGCTAGTCCGGCTGATAGAGCTGGTTTAAAATTAGGCGATAAAATTATTGATATTGATGGTCAAGCGATCGCTGATTCAGAATTTCTTTATACTTACATTCAAACTCATAATCAGCAAGAGCTTAGTTTAAATATTTTGCGTGGGCAAGAGAATTTAGATATTAAAACTAAGCCAGAGATTTTTGGTGAAAATAAAGAGCCAATTTTAGGCATTTCCATGTTAGATACCGGGATTGTGCATTATGGTTTTTGGACAGCGCTATGGCAGGGTTTAAAGAGCACGGCTTTGATGACCTGGCTGATTTTGGCGGCTTTCGGTAATTTACTCAAAGATTTATTTACTACCGGGCATTTATCACCAGATTTATCTGGTCCAGTCGGCGTGGCGATTATGAGCGGACAAGTAGCTAAACTTGGTTTTATTTATATTTTGAACTTTGCTGCTATTTTGTCTTTGAATTTAGCGGTTTTAAATATTTTACCAATTCCTGCCCTAGATGGTGGTCGTTTATTTTTTGTGATTATTGAAAAAATTCGTGGTAAAAAAATGGGTGAAAAAATAGAAGGAATTTTACATAATAGTGGTTTTGTTTTATTGATGTTATTAATCTTAGTAATTACTTGGCGTGATTTTGTCAAATACGGTGCACAAATGTGGCAAGGGATAATGAATATTTTTTAAGATGAAATTTGTTTTAAAACAAAAAGCCGTCAATCCACTTCAGTTTTTTAGAAGTTTGGGTTATCACCCAGATCATAAACCCGAAGCTTTTATTCGTCGTTTGAGTGGGAATAATTTTCCCAGATTCCATATTTATTTTAAAACTTTAAACGATGGTTTAGAGCTAAATCTTCATCTGGATCAAAAAAATGCTTGTTATGCAGGCTCAACTGCTCATAGCGGAGATTATGATGGTGAAGTTTTAGAACAAGAAGTAGAGAGGATCAAAAATATTTTAGCTAAAAATAATTAATTATATGAGTGCAAAAAATAATAAAATTAGCACCAGAAAAGATGATTATTCTCAATGGTATTTAGATGTGATCGAAGCGGCTGATTTAGCTGAATACGGTCCAGTTAAAGGCACTATGGTGATCAAACCTTATGGCTACGCTATTTGGGAAAATATTCAAAGTGTTTTGAATGCAAAAATTAAAGAAACTGGTCATAAAAATGCTTACTTTCCTTTGTTGATTCCTAAATCTTTTTTTAATAAGGAAGCTTCTCATGTGGATGGTTTTGCTAAAGAATGCGCGGTTGTCACACATTATCGTTTAAAAAATAATAATAAAGGAGAAATAGTAGTTGATCCGGAAGCTAAGCTGGAAGAAGAGTTGATTATTCGTCCAACTTCAGAGACAATTATTAACCATAGTTTTTCTCAGTGGATTAATTCTTGGCGTGATTTGCCAGTTTTAATTAACCAATGGGCCAATGTTTTACGCTGGGAGATGCGTACTCGTCCTTTTTTGAGAACTTCAGAGTTTTTATGGCAAGAGGGACATACCGCACACGCTACCGAAGAAGAAGCAGAGTTAGAGGCTGAAAAAATGTTAAGTGTTTATAATGATTTTGTTCATGATTATTTAGCTATGAGTGTAGTGTCTGGTAAAAAATCAGAAAGTGAAAAATTTGCTGGTGCCAAACACACTTATACTATTGAGGCTATGATGCAAGATGGCAGGGCTTTGCAATCAGCTACTTCTCATAACCTTGGTCAAAATTTTGCTAAAGCTTTTGATATTCAGTTTTTAGATAAAGAAAACAAAAAACAATATGTTTGGCAAACTAGCTGGGGCATGAGTACTCGTATTATTGGTGGTTTAATCATGACGCATAGTGATGATAGCGGTTTAGTTTTGCCTCCAAATATTGCCCCAATTAAAGTAGTAGTTATTCCAATTTTAAATGGTTCAGACACTGATCATAATGTTTTAAAAATGGTTAAAAAAATTAAAGATACTTTGAAATTAAAGGACCATTTAGAAATTGATGATAGGGACAATTTATCAATGGGAATGAAATTTAATATTTGGGAGAAAAAAGGCGTGCCTATTAGATTGGAGTTGGGTGCAAAAGAATTAGAAAAAGGTGCTGTTATTTTGGCTCGCAGAGATACAAAAGATAAAATTTTAGTCAATATTGACAATTTAGCCAAAGTCATTAAGGATACACTAGAAGACATGCAAAATGGATTATTGAAAAAAGCTGAACAAAAAAGGATTAAAAGTACAAAAATTGTAGATAATTGGGAAGATTTTAAAAAAGCAATAGAGAATGAAAATTTTGTTTTAGCTCATTGGTCTGGAGAGGCTAGTGTTGAGGCAAAAATCAAAAAAGAAACAGGAGCAACTATTAGATGTTTACCTTTTGATCAAAAAAAAGAGAATGGCAAATGTGTTTATAGCGGCAAAGCGTCAGAACAAAGAGTTCTGTTTGCTAAGGCTTATTAGAATATAAATAATGTTTAAGAAATTTTTAGGACAATTTTCAAAAGATATGGGTATTGACCTTGGTACGGCCAATACTTTGGTTTATGTCAAAGATCAGGGCATTGTCATCAATGAGCCAAGTGTGGTAGCTATCAATACGAGGACTGATAAGATTGTAGCGGTCGGCGACGATGCTAAGGTCATGTTAGGAAAAACTCCACTACATATCAATGTCATTAGACCTTTGGTTGATGGGGTGATTTCTGATTTTGAAGTCAGTGAAAAAATGATTAAACATTTTATCAATAAAGTTCATAAAGAAAGCATGACTTTTATGCCGCGCCCACGCGTGATGATTGCCATACCTTTGGATATCACTGAAGTGGAGCGTAAAGCCGTGGAGGACGCTGTCATGGGAGCTGGTGCCTCCGAGGTACTTTTGATCGAGGAGCCGATTGCGGCGGCGATTGGGGCTGGTTTGCCTATTTTAGAGGCCACAGCCAGTATGATAGTAGATATGGGTGGTGGCACCACAGAAATTGCTGTTATTTCTTTGGGTGGGGTAGTTTCTTGGAAATCTTTGAAATTAGCTGGTGATAAATTAAACGAAGCGATTATCCAATATGCGCGTGATAAATTTAATATTTTATTAGGTGAACGCACGGCGGAAAAAATAAAGATTCAGATTGCTTCTGTCTTGCCACTAGACAAACCATTGGAAACCACGATGCGTGGTCGTGATTTATTGACTGGTTTACCAAAAGAAATCAGAATTACGGACGCAAATATCAGAGAGGCGATCGCTAAACCGATTAAATTAATCGTTGATAACATCAAAACTACTATTGAGAGCACTCCACCAGAATTGGTGTCTGACTTATATGAAAAAGGTTTGTATTTGACTGGCGGCGGAGCTTTATTAAGAGGTTTTGATGTGCTGATTGCGCAAGAAACCAAAATGCCTGTCCATATCGCCGATGATCCATTGACGGCCGTAGTGCGTGGCACTGGTAAAGTTTTAGCGGATTTGGATAATTTAAGAGAGATTTTATTACCTTCAACTAAAGATTTAGGTTTTAACTAAAATTTTTTATGTTAAGACGAAACGCGCAGATTTTTTTATTATTTTTTGTAGTGGCCTTACTTTTGATATTTTTCAAAGCTGGCCGTTTTTTTGATTTTGGTGTTTTGATACGCTTATTACCAGAACCACAAAAAACCGTCAATCAATTATTAAATCCACCAGATAATTTAGAAAGTTCTTACCAAGAATTATTAAGCCAAAATACCAGATTGCAAGCTTTGGCTCAAGAAAATGAAAGTTTACGTGCTTTATTAAATCTTAAGGCTAAGGCGAACTATGATTTAAAGGTGGCTAATATTTTAAGTAGAGATTTATTAAATCAAAATTTACTCGTGATTGATGTAGGTGAGTCTGATGGTGTGGTGCCTGGTCAAGCGGTCGTGGTCAACGAGGGTGTGATTATTGGTAAGATTATTGAAGTCCGAGCTGACGCGTCAGTGATGAGATTATTAACCGATGGTTTGAGTAAAGTAGCGGTCAATATTGGCGATAGTCAAAATGTGGCCGGAGTTTTGACTGGACTTTTGGGTTTAGGTATGAATTTAAGCTATATACCACAAGAGCAAATGATTAATAAGGGTGACCTAGTTTTGACTTCGCGTTTAAATGAGAAGATACCAGCTGGTCTGGTGATAGGCTCGGTAGAGGAAGTAAAATTTTCACAAGAAGAATTATTTAAACAAGCCACGGTTTCGCCGTTGTTAGATTATAGTACTTTATCTTTAGTGGCAGTAATCGTGTCTTTATGAAGTATTTAGCTTTGCTGATTTTTTTTATTTTGACTCACACGGTTTATTCTTTAGTTGACCTTGGTTCTTGGAGTTTACTAGAACCATTTTTAATTATGCTCATTTTAGTTTACTATATTTTTGAGAATCCTTGGATTTATTATCCCTTAGCCTTAGGCGCTGGTTTGTTAGTTGACGGTTTTTCAGCTAGTTTTGGTTTACATACTTTTAGTTTTTTATTAGTCTTATTTAGTTTGAGTACTTTGCAATTAACAATTTTTACTTCAAAAAATACTGGCACAATTATTTTTTTGACTTGGTTGGGATGTATCATTTTTTGGCTAAGCTTATGGCTTTTGTATTATTTGAGCCATTGGTCAATTTATATTTTGTCTTGGCCAACAATTTGGCAGATTATTAAAATGATTTTTATTGACACCGGTATTATCGTGTTTGTTTATATTTTATATTTTAATTTGTGGTTAAAAAAACATCATGAAAAACGATCCTTTTAAAATTCAAGAAGGATCAGTCAAAGATAGTAAGCTCAAAGGTTTTTCCGAAAACCGACATAGCGGTGACTATCTTGATTTTATTTGGGTAAAAAGTAGCCAGACCTTGGGCAGTTTTTTTGCAGAAAATAAAAGCCATCGTTTATTCCAGATTTTTTTATTAGTCTTATTTATTTTATTTAGTCGAGCATTTTATTTACAAATTATTCAAGGTGATTCTTATCGTGATCGAGCAGAGGGTAATCGTATTCGTCACGAAATTGTACGAGCTAACAGGGGTCTTATCTACGATCGTAATGGCGTACAGTTAGTAAAAAATGTTTCTCATTTTTTTCTTTATTTATGGCCAGATCATTGGTCAGATGAAACAAAAAAGCAAGAAACTTTAAAAAAATTAAGCGAAGTTTTAGCGATACCGCAAAGTGATATCGAAGAGCGATTAGTAGAAGCAAAGAAAGGAGAAAAGGTTTTGGTTTTTGAAAATGTCGCTTACGAACAGGCAATTCAGTTGATATTAGTGGCGGAAAATAATCCAAGCATTGAAATTTCTTATGAACCGCGTCGTGAATATTTCCCGCAGTTTGGCTTATCTCATGAGCTAGGATATCTAGGAGTAGTGAGCGAAAAAGATTTGGCTGCTCATAAAGATTATAATTATAATGACCGCTTAGGTAAAACTGGTTTGGAGTATATTTATGAAAATATTTTACGTGGTCAAGATGGTTTTCGTCAAATCGAAGTTGATGCTTTAAATCGGGCTAAAAATAGCATTGGCTGGCAAGAGCCCAAAGACGGCAATGACATAGTTTTGACGATTGATGCAGCGGCTCAAAATCAGCTCTATAGTGTGATGGCAAAAAATGCAGCGAGCTTTGGTAAAAATAAAATGGCAGCAATAGTCTTAGATGCTAAAGATGGTGGAGTATTGGCGATGGTGAGTTTACCTAGTTTCGATAATAATATTTTTACTTCGGCTTTAAAAAAAGAAGAGTATAACACTTTGATGACTGACCCTAACACGCCTTTACTAAATCGAGTAGTTTCTGGCGAATATCCTTTTGGTTCGGTTTTTAAACCCGTGATCGCCGGAGCAGCTCTAGAAGAAAAAGTGATTGATGAAAACTTCAGTGTCCAAAGTACTGGTGGTGTGCAAATTGGTAATAATTTTTTTCCCGATTGGCGTCCAGCGGGACATGGCAAAACAAATATCAAGTGGGCCTTAGCTGATTCGGTCAATACATTTTTTTATACTATCGGCGGTGGCAATAATCAGTGGCTAGATAAAGGTTTGGGTATGGAAAAAATTTTGCAGTATGCGGCTAAATTTGGTTTTGGTTCCCAAACAAAAATTGACTTAACTAACGAAGCAGAAGGTTTCTTGCCAAGTCAAGCCTGGAAAGAAAAAACTTTTAATGATCGTTGGTATTTAGGCGATACTTATAATTTATCAATTGGTCAGGGATATTTATTAGGCACACCTTTACAAGTAGCGATGGAAATGTCTTATTTTGCCACCGGTAAGTCTTTCCAACCACACTTATTAAAAGGTATTAAACAAGAAGCAACTCTAGATGAAAAAGCTACACCAGTGCTTTTAGAAAATCTAATCAGTCAAAATAATTTAGATATTATCAGAGATGCTTTGAAAAAAACAGTCGAGATCGGTACGGCTAAAAGCTTACAGTCAGTCAAGGTGCCGGTAGCTGGTAAAACTGGTACAGCGCAGTTTAATCATAATAAAACTCCACATTCTTGGTTTGCCAGTTTTGCGCCTTATGATAATCCGCAAATTGTGATGGTAGTTTTAGTCGAAGAGGGTGGAGACACCGGCTTAGCCGTCACTGTCTCACGGCAATTTATGGAATGGTACTTTAATAAGTAGTAGTTGCTAAAATTTGCTTTTTCAGGCAAAATACAGAGATAGAGGATACCCTGCCATTCGGCCCGAGCTCATGGCCGAGGGCTGACGCGGGGTAATAGTAAGTGTTTGTTAGGTGATATGGCAAAAGTAAGTTTAAATTTTATTAATTAAAAATATGGAGACTGAGAATTTATTAATAGAGCAAAAAAAAAATTTAGAAAAAACAGGAATTAAACTTATTATATTTTGGTTTATAGTAGGATTTATTTTTGGGGCTTTAATATTTTAAGTTGAAAATTTAAACTTGTGTTCACTAATTTAATTAAAAATATGCTAGACATAATAATCGATAATTTAGATAAATCTGGTTTGATTCTAAACTTTGTTGGAACATTATTAATTGCTTACGCCTTTAACCCTGTTAAAGTGGATGGTTGTGGTGCGGGTATGGGTGACGGTAAAGGGCATCTTCGTGAATTTTCTTGTTTGCATCCAATACCTTTTTGGGTTGGTTTTACGTTATTAGCAATTGGTTTTATTTTACAACTTTTTAATTAAATTAATTTTCTCAAAGTAGTTTAATATTCCGCCCCGCGAAGCGGGGCGGAAATACTCGTTTATTGAATAAAATAACAAAATAATTTAAAAATCAAAAAATTTTTATGAATAGCACAATAGTAACCCCTGAAGGTTTGGATAAGCTAAAAACCGAGCTAGAATATCTAAAAACCGAAAAAAGAAAGCAAGTGTCTGATCGCATCAAGACTGCTAAAGAGTTTGGTGACTTATCAGAAAACGCTGAATACCAAGAAGCTAAAGATGAGCAAGCCTTTACCGAGGGTAAGATTTTAAATTTAGAAAATTTGATTAAAACAGCCGTGGTAGCTGACAAAAATGATGATGATCAAATTAATGTCGGCAACACTATCAAGGTAGATAGAGAGGGACAGACTTTTGAGTTTACGATAGTTGGCAGCACAGAAGGTGATCCGAGCAATGGCAAGATATCTGTAGAGTCACCATTAGGTCAAGCTTTTGTTGGTAAAAGATTAAACGAAGAGTTTGTAGTCGATTTGCCGGCTGGAAAAATTCAGTATAAGATTTTAGAAATAAAATAAATGTTTATCAAGAAAATCGGGATTGATTTGGGCACAACTTATACCTTAGTTTATATTCCTAAACGAGGTATTGTTATTAATGAGCCAAGTGTGGTGGCTATTTCGGTTTTTGATAAAAAAGTTTTAGCAGTTGGCGATGAAGCCAAAGACATGATCGGTCGTACGCCAGACTCCATCATCGCTTCTCGTCCTTTGAAAAACGGCGTGATCGCTGATTATAAAACCACTGAAAGCATGCTTAGATATTTTATCAACAAAGCTGTTGGTGGTATGAAGCTATTTCGCCCGGAAGTGATGATTGCCGTGCCAGCAGGGATTACCTCCACTGAAAGACGAGCGGTCATTGACGCCACTTTGAAGGGTGGTGGGACATCAGAAATTGCCGTTATTTCTTTGGGTGGCATAGTGGCGAATACTTCCGTGAAAATCGGCGGTAATAAATATGACACCGCCATTGGAGAATATATTAAGAAAAAATATAATCTTGCTATTGGTGAAAGTAGCGCGGAAGCAGTAAAGATTAGAATTGGTTCAGCTCAATTTTTGCCAAAAGAAGAAAAACTATTTATGGATGTCAAAGGCCGTGACATGATCACTGGTTTACCACGCACTATTAGTGTCAGTTCTGATGATGTGACCGAAGCCTTACAAAACGAGCTCCAGGGCTTGATTTCAGCGGTGAAATCAGTTTTGTATCAGACACCGCCAGAGCTATCAGCTGATATCATGGACAAAGGCATGGTTTTATCAGGTGGCACAGCCTTACTACGTAATATGGATAAGCTTTTATCCCAAGCGACTGGTGTGCCCGCCTACACTGCTGACGATGCTTTATTATGTGTAGCTCGTGGTACTGGTATTGCCTTAGAGAATCTAGAGTCTTATAAACGTAGTATTTTGTCGGCAAAATAAGGCGAAAAAATATGAAGCTTGGTTTAGAAATAACTAGAGCAAATAAAGCTAATAAAACTGGTACCGAGTGGTATGCTTGGCATTTATTTGAACAGTTTAAAAAATCTGGCCAAAATGAGCTAGAATTTTTTGTTTATTATCATCAAGATTTAAGTGCAGAATTAAAAAATGCTCCAGCTAATTTTACTTTTAAAAAATTAAACTGGCCTTTTTTGAAATTTTGGACTTATTTTCGTTTATCTTGGGAATTATTTTTTCATCCAGTTGATAAATTTTTTGCCTCTAATGCGGCCCCTTTATTTTTTAAAGGGGAATTAATTGCTACTATCCATGATCTTGGATTTTATAAAAATCCAGAGCTTTATCATCCACTAGAAAGAATTTATCAAAAAATCGCTCATACTTTATTGATTAAGCGCGCAGATAAAATAATCACCCCATCACAAAATACCGCTGATGATATAGCGAAATATTTTCCGCAAGCCAAAAATAAAATCCAAGTCATTTATCACGGCTATAATCGCGATGAATTCAAAGTTTTAAATGAAACTGAAAAGCAAATAGTTAAAAATAAATATAATTTACCAGCTAAATTTTTGTTATATATCGGCAGACTGGAAACTAAAAAAAACATTCAGAATTTATTAAGAGCTTTTACTATTTTACAACACACTAACTATCATCTAGTGTTAGCTGGTAGGCCGGGTAATTATGGCTATCGCGATATTCTGGAATTAGCCCATCATCATAGTATCAAAGATCGGGTACATTTTTTTGGCTATGTGTCACAAGCTGATTACCCTTTGATTTTAGCCAGTTGTGATGTCTTTGTGTTTCCGTCTTTGTTTGAGGGTTTTGGTATGCCATTATTAGAAGCGGCTGCTTGTGGTGTGCCGATGGTAGTGTCTGATTTGCCAGTTTTAAAAGAAGTAGCTAGTGATACAGCTTTGTATTTTGATCCACATCAGCCAGCGGAAATAGCTAAAATTATTGACAGCTTATTAGACAAAGATGATTTACGTCAGCAAATGATTAGTGCTGGCTTAGAAAAAGTCCGGCTATTTTCTTGGGAAAAGTGTGCTCAAGAAACTTTAGCTTATATTTTAAAATAAAGTTATTTACATAAATGGAGGAGCTAGTCATGAGTGGCTTATTTTTCTTTATCATGATCTGTGCTATCCTCTTGGCTTTGTTCTTGCCGATTGGTGGCGACTGGGGAGGCTTTAAAAAGCGATACAAGAACAAAACATCTGGCGTTTAATGGCCCTGCTAAATCCTTAGCAGGGTCTTGATTTGACAAAAAATAGTAAATATGTTATAGATAAGCTCTAGGTTTAAATTAGCCGAGATGATCGCCCCGGGTTTATCCTGGGGAGGATAAAGTCCGAACACCATTTTTCCATTTTTAAATGGAGGATAGTTGTTAACGACAACCGGCCATTTGGGTAACTAAGTGGTCAGGACAAGTTGAACAGAGAATATTCCTTCCTGAGTGAGGCCGTAAGGCCGAATCGAAGGATAAGGGTGAAATGGTCAGATAATTAGCTGACCCGTTAGCTTGGCGACAAGCTAAAAGAGCTAAACTCTATTCGGTGCAAGAGCAAATAGGCCAAGGCTTCGGCTGAGGCGGGTAGCTTGCTTGAGACTATGGGTAATCATAGTCCTAGATAGATGATCATCACTCTGGCGCAAGTCAGAGTACAGGATTCGGCTTATGAGGCTAATTTAAGCCTTTTTAGTTTGTCAAAAGTTTAAGCAAATGCTATCATAATCTTATGAAAAAGGCGGATTTTATTTTAAACATTTTCCTAGTTCCACTAGACTTTTGTTTAGTATTTTTAGCTGCTTTGACAGCTTATTATTTTCGTTTTTCTGAAGCTATTAGTGCTATTCGCCCAGTTGTTTTTGACTTAAGTTTTGAGCATTATTTGCAACTAGCTTTTAATGTTTCGGTTTTAAGTATTTTTGTTTTTGCTCTGGCTGGTTTTTATACGATGCGGAGCAAAAGATTGATCAAAGAAATTCCTAGAATATTTTTTGGTGTTTCGATGGTCGTAGTATTTTTAGTGTTATTTATTTTTTTGACGAGAGAATTATTTTCTTCTCGTTTTATTATTTTATTAGCTTGGGCTTTAGCTATTTTATATTTGTTTATTGGTCGAGTTATAGTATTTTTATTGCGCGATCGATTTTTTAGTTTAGGTTTCGGTTTGTCTAGTATTTTTGTCTTAGGCGATATCAATGCTCGCAAAATTATCGTGGATACTTACAAACATAATCCACGCTTAGGCTTTAAAGTCGTCGGTGAATTTGATGATTTGGCGCAACTAGAAAATGATGCTACTGCTAAAAGCTTATTAAGCGCTAAAAAAGTAGATTATTTGATGCAAACTGATTCAGCCTTGGCTAAAGATCAAGCTTTAGATTTATTAACTTTTTGTCAGGAAAATCATTTGAGTTTAAAATATATTGCCAATTTATTTCAAGCTCAAAGTTTGCACGTCAATTTTAGCGAAATTGCAGGTTTCCCCTTGGTAGAAATAGCTGGTACACCACTTGATGGCTGGCGTAAAGTTTATAAAAGAATCTTTGATTTTGTGCTGGCGTTATTTTTATTGCTTATTTTATCACCAATATTTTTAATTTTAGCTATTTTAGTTAAAATCACATCGGATGGTTCAGTTTTTGTGAGTTTAAAAAGAGTGGGTGAGAAGGGTAAGATTTTTAATTTATACAAATTTCGTTCCATGATCAATGGTGCGCATAGTTTAAAACCAGAAATGTTAGCTCACAATGAACGCAAAGACGGACCATTATTTAAAATAAAAAATGATCCACGCGTGACCAAGTTTGGTAAATTTTTACGAGCCAGTAGTCTTGATGAATTTCCGCAGTTATTTAATGTTTTACGTGGTACCATGAGTCTAGTAGGACCACGTCCTCACGAGCCAGAAGAGGTATCAAATTATCAACGTGGCTATAAAAGATTGTTAAGTATCAAGCCTGGCATGACAGGACTTGCTCAAGTGTCTGGTAGATCAAATCTACTATTTGCCGAAGAAGCCAAGCTAGATATTTTTTATATTGAAAATTGGTCTATTTTATTAGACATTATTATTTTATTAAAAACCCCTTGGGTGGTACTAAAAAAAGACGCTTGCTAATATGCCAAAAATTGCTTTGGCTCACGATCATTTATTTCAAAACGGTGGCGCAGAAAGAGTTTTAGCAGTTTTAGCTGAAATGTTTCCTGAGGCGCCAATTTTTACTTTGATTAATGATAAAAAAGTAAGCTCTTTACTTTTGGATCAAAAAAAAATAAAAACTTCTGATTTGCAAAACATTCCCTTGATTTTGCATTTTTTTAAATACTTTTTATTTTTGATGCCAAAAATTTGGGAAAAAACTGATCTTAGTGAATATGACACCGTCATATCTTCGGCCTCTAGTTTTGTCAAAGGTGTCAAAATTAAAAGTCAGGCCAAACATATTTGTTATTGTCATGCACCGACTCGCTACCTATGGGATGATAAGGCTGAATATTTAGGTAACTTACAAGTGCCTAAATTTTTAAAAATATTTTTACCGCGTTTATTAAATGGCTTGCAGGCTTGGGATTTTGCTCAAGCCCAAAAAGTTGACCAATTTATTGCTAATTCACAATTTATCGCTGATAAAATAAAAAAAGACTATCAGCGTGAAGCCCAAGTGATTTATCCGCCGATTAAAGTAGATGATTTTTATATCAGTGATAAAATTGATGATTATTTTTTGATTGTTTCGCGTCTTAGACCATATAAAAAAGTTGATTTAGCAATTCGGGCTTTTAATAATATGAAATTGCCACTGAAAATCATTGGCACCGGTAGTGAATATAAAAAGCTAAAACAAATGGCCAGCTCAAATATTGAGTTTTTAGGTGAAGTCTCTGATGAAGCCAGAAATAAATATTTATCTCATTGTCAGGCTTTTTTATATCCACAAGTAGAGGACTTGGGTATCTCGGCTTTAGAAGCGATGGCTTCGGGCCGACCAGTGATCGCTTATCAAAAAGGTGGCGCTTTAGAGACAGTGATTGATGGTCAGACTGGCATCTTTTTTCAAAATCAGAATTGGGCTGCCTTGACTTATGCGGTTTTACGCTACCAGACCATAGCTTGGCAGCCAGAACTGATCCGAGCACAGGCGAAAAAATTTGATATTAGTGTTTTCAAAGCAAAGATCAGTCAATTATTAAAAGATAATTTATGAAAATCGGAGTAGATATCAGAACTTTATCTTTTGATCAACGCAGTGGCGTGGGTAATTATGTTTTCCATACTTTACAGGATATTTTAGCACAAGATAAAGTAAATACTTATTATTTATTTTCCGCTGGTTTAAAAAAATTTCATTTACCAACTAGCCTCAAAAAAGATAATGTCATCCACCTACACATTGTTTGGCCTAATAAATTATTAAATTTAGCTTTGTTATTTAATTTATTAAAAGATTTTGCTAAATTTTCACCAGTTATATTAGATGTTTTTTGGTTGCCAAATTTAAATTTTTTTCGTATTAATGACAAGACGCCTTTGATGTTGACGATACATGACTTATCTTTTTTACATAGTCGTCATTTTTATTCTTTCAAAATGAAATGGTGGCACAGTTTAGTTAATATAAAAAAATTGATCAATCGAGCGGATCAGATTTTAGCAGTGTCGCTAAATACTAAACGAGATATCATGCGTTTTTTTACGGTACGAGAGGAAAAATTGAGCGTTGTTTATCCGAGTTTGCATTTTCATCATATGACCCAAGTTTTGGCAGAGGAATTGACTAGGGATTTAAATTTAAACAAAAAGTTTTTTCTTTTTTTAGGTACGGTGGAGCCGAGAAAAAACATCAAAAGTATTATCAAGGCTTTTGATATATATCACCAAGACTATCCAGAGATTGATTTACTTTTAGTTGGAAACAAGGGCTGGCTCTATAATCCCTTGTTTCGTTTATTAAAAAAACGAGACTATATCAAATATTTAGGTTTTATTGCCGGTAAAAAACGTGATGCTTTGTATTTTTTATCCTTGGCTTTGATCTGGCCATCATTTTATGAAGGCTTTGGCTTTCCACCCCTAGAGGCAACTGTCCAAGGCAAGCCAGTGATTGTTAGTTACAAAACTTCTTTGCCAGAGATTATGCAAACACAGGCCTTATATGTCGATCCTTATAATCCAGCCGAGATTTATCAGCTTTTAAAGCAATTAACTACTGACAAAAATTTAGAGCAATATATTATTGATAAAGCGAAAAAATTTGCTATCCCTGATAAATTCAAACAAACACAGGCTATTCTTAATATTTTTAAACATGCGCATCGTTTTAGATCTTAGAATCTTTGGTCCCCAATATGGTGGTTTAGGCCGTTACAATCAACAGCTTTTATTAAATTTGGCTAAATTTGATTTAAAAAATCAATATATTATTTTAGTAAAAAAATTAAGCTCTGATTTACCAAAGCTACCAGACAATTTTTCTTGGAAAATTTGCCCTTATCATTGGTATTCTCTCAAAGAACAGATTTTTTTGCCATTTATTTTAAAAAAATTAAAACCAGATTTAGTACATTTTCCCCATTTTAATGTACCAATTTTTTATAGAGGGAAATTTATCGTCACTATCCATGACTTGATTATGACGAAGTTTCCAAGTATTCGCACTAGTACTTTGAATAGATTTGTGTTTATTTTTAAGCGTTTAGCTTATCAGCTGACTATCAAGCTAGCTATTAAGAAAGCAGCTAAAATAATTGCTGTGTCAAAATTTACAGCCGAGGATATCAAAAATTATTTTAAGTTAAACCAAAAACAAGCGGAGAAAATAAAAGTTATCTACGAAGGCTTAACGCCAATTCAAAATACATCAGAAATTAACGATGATTTACCGGAGAAATTTTTTCTTTATGTCGGTAATGCTTATCCACATAAAAATTTAGAATTTTTATTGACTGTTTTTAAAGAATTTTTGAAAAATCAGCCAGATTTTTATTTAGTTTTAGTTGGCACTCACAATTATTTTTATCAAGAGCTAAAAAAATATGCTGGTCAACATGTTATTTTTGCTGGTTTTATCGCTGATAAAAAATTAGCTGCTTATTATAAACAAGCGCAGGCCTATATTTTTCCGTCGCTATACGAGGGTTTTGGCTTACCACCACTTGAAGCCTTGGCTCATCAGACACTGGTTTTATCTTCCTCGGAGACTTGTTTGCCAGAGATTTTAGCTGACGCTGTTTTATATTTTGATCCAAAAAACAAAGAAGACTTGCTGAATAAAATGCAAATAATTCTTAAAGACGAAGATTTAAAGCAGCAATTAAATGCAAATAGTGCAAAAATATTAGCTAGATACTCTTGGGAAAAAATGGCACAAGAAATAATTCAACTTTATTGTATTATTATGCTATAATATAAACAAGCTTTTAGCTTATGCAACACGAAAATCATCACCAATCTCCAAGTCTTTCTAATCTCACAGCCATCAAGCAGTCATTCTTGACTGATTTGGATGATTTTTTGGTTGATCGAGGGGCTAGTTTAGAAAAAAGACAAAGAGCTTTAGCAAAATTAGACGGATTAATCCAAGATGATTTGGGTCAGGCTTCATACTTTTTGAAGCAACAAAAGACTGAATTTAAACCAGAAATTATCAAACACAGACAAACTGCTCATCATATTTTAGATTTAAAACATCCACAGCCTAAAATAGAAAGCAAAAAGAAATTTAGCTGGAAAAATAAAGAAACTTTTGACAAGAGCGAGGATGACAGTTTTTCTTGGTCAGATATTAAAGTGCCATTATGGAAAATCTCTAAACAGCTGCTAGTTTTTATTTTTATTATTTTATTGGTTTTATTGCCAGTTAAAGCTTTGGTTTTTTGGCAAAGTTTTTCTCAAGATAAAGCAGAAATCTGGCAATTAGGCAAAAATGGTTTGTTTAATTTACAATCTGGCCTCTTGTCAGCCTCAAGTAGTGATTTACAAGCTTCAGAAACCGATTTTCAAGCAGCTTTAGCTAATTTTACGGCTATCCAAGGTGTTTTAGATAAATATCAGACGTGGATGATCGAAGCCGGTGGCAAGATGCCTATTGTCGGCAAATCTGTTTCTGTGGGGACAAATCTTTTGAATATCGCTAACGATGTGTCACAGGCGGCGGTGACTTTGAATCAGCAATTCCAAAACAATGAAAATGTCACCAATCATTTATTATTTTTAAGTGGTCAAATCGATCAAACTTTGCCTTATCTAGAAGCAGCAAGCAAAGACATTAAAAAAATAGATTTAGATAGTTTAGACCCAGAGATTAAAGGCTATTTTAAAGAATTGGCTGATTATTTACCAAAAGCAACAATTAGCTTAAAAAATATCAAAGATGTTTTTGCAGTCTTTGGGGAAGTCTTAGGCCACACGCAAGAAAAAAGATATTTAGTATTATTTCAAAATAATAATGAATTAAGAGCCACGGGTGGATTTATTGGCTCCATAGCCTTAATAGATGTTTATCATGGTAAAATCACTAATTTAGAAATTCCTAAAGGTGGCACCTATGATTTAAGAGCTGGCCAGACAATCAAGATCAAATCTCCACGTGCTTTATCTTTGATTAATCCGTATTTTAATCTGTGGGATGCAAATTGGTGGCCAGATTTTCCGACTAGTGCCAAAAAAATATCTTGGATGTACCAAAACTATGGTGGAGCAACTACCGATGGTGTGATTGCGGTCAATGCTGATTTGTTAGGCGAGTTATTAAAAGTGACTGGCGAGATGCCGATGCCAGAGTATAATGTCACTATTACGGCGGATAATTTATTTACGACTTTACAAAATCAAGTAGAGCTAAATTATGATAAAACTAGCAATCAGCCAAAAGCGATCATCGCTGATTTAGCACCAAAACTTTTAGAAAAATTACTTGACAACAAAGACAAACAAAAAGAAGTGGTCAAAGTTTTGATTGATGCTTTAGCTAATAAAGATGTGCAGATTTATTTATCGGATGCTAATTTGCAAGCCAAAGTAAAAAAATTTGCTTGGGCTGGAGAAATGTTGACATCAAGCAAGGATTATCTAGAAGTAGTAAGTACAAATATTGCTGGTGGCAAAACAGACAAAGATATTTATCAGATGATTGAGCATCAAGCAGAGATTATGCCTAATGGTGACATCATTGATACCGTCAAAGTGACTAGAACTAATAAAGGTGAGCTTAATAATCCTTTGGCTGGTTTTCAAGGCGGAAATGCCAGCTACTTACGTTTTTATGTGCCTGAAGGCAGTGAATTAGTTTTAGCTTCTGGTTTTGATCATTTTAATAGCGAAGCTTTTCAAGGACAAGCTGATGCTCAAGATGATCTAGATATTTTAAGCGAAGAAAAAAGTAAAGTTTTTGCCGCTGATTCGCAAACGGAAATTTATACTAGTCTAAATAAAACGGTGTTTGCGAACTGGATGACTTTAAAGCCAGGCGAAACTAAGACTGTAGCGATTAAATATAAATTGCCATTTAAAATGAAAGTTGGCGATGATTTAACCAATAATTGGTGGCAAAATTTTTTTAAAGATAATGTGACTTTGGATAATTATAGCTTGTTATTGCAATCGCAAGCTGGTGTAAAAAATACTGTTTTTAATTCTAGTGTCTTATTGCCAGATAATTTAAAAGTAGTGTGGAGTAAGGCCCTGGATCAAGATAAGATAAGTATCAATAATAAATTAGTCAGTTATGGAGATGAGTTAAACAAAGATCAATATTTTGGTTTTATTTTAACTTCTAAATAAAATGTGGCAAAAAATTTGGCAAAAGATTAACAATACGGTGATGGGCGGTGCGATTTTGATCACCGGCTTTTCTTTTTTATCCAAAATTTTTGCGCTCTTGCGAGAGCGTCTGATTGCTCATAATTTTGGTGCTTCCCAAATTTCTGATATTTATTATGCGGCTTTTCGTTTACCGGATTTGATTTTTAACACTTTAGTTTTAGGTGCTTTGACTTCAGCTTTTATCCCAGTGTTTCAAAAGGTTTGGCATAAAGATAGAGACAAAGCTTTGATTTTGGCTAATTCAGTGCTGAATTTCTTTTTATTGATCATGGCAATTTTAGTGGTTTTAGCCTTTGTCTTTGCCCCACAGCTCATGAAAATTTTGACGCCAGGATTTTTGCCTTGGCAATTAGCTCAAGTCACTTATTTGACACGCATCATGTTGTTTGCTGTTTTCTTTTTTGTGGCTTCGAATTTGTTGGGTGGAGTATTAAACTCTTGGAAAAAGTTTTTTAGCTTTTCTTTAGCGGCTAGTTTTTATAATATCGGTATTATCATCGGTATTGTTTGGTTTTATCCCATTTTTTCTTTATCAGGTTTAGCTTGGGGTGTAGTTTTGGGGGCAGCCATGCATTTGTTAGTCCAATTACCAGAAGCTTATAAACATGGCTATCATTATCAGTTGACTTTCAAATTTAGCCAAGAGTTAAAAAGAATTTTGTGGCTGATGTTGCCACGGACTTTTTCTCTAGCTGTCGGACAGCTTAATCTGATCGCTACGACTGTGATCGCTTCCACGCTATCAGCTGGTAGTATTGCGGTATTTAATTTAGCCAACAATTTACAAAGTTTGCCGGTCAGTTTATTTGCGGTATCTTTGGCAATCGCTGTCTTTCCTACTTTTACGCAAGCGATCAGTGAAGATAATAAACAATTATTTGCCAAGACTTTTTCTCGTAGCTTTCGTCGTATTTTATTTTTATTAGTACCACTTTCCGTATTTATTTTGATTTTACGAGCCCAATTTGTCAGGATTGTCTTGGGCTCTGGTGCTTTTAGTTGGGATAATACTTATTATACTGCTCAAGCTCTTGGCTGTTTTGCAATTTCTATCTTTGCTCAAGGACTTATTCCACTACTGGCACGATCTTTTTATGCTTGCGAAGATACTAAGACGCCGATGTATATCAGTTTATTTAGTGTGGGTATTAATATTGTTTTGTCTATAATTTTCGCTAAAAATTATGGTGTTTTGGGCTTAGCGACAGCTTTTTCGATTTCTAGTATTTTAAACATGATTTTATTGTACATTTTTTTACATCGACGAGTGCCAGATTTAGATGACTATGTTATTTTTATTTCTTCTTTAAAAATTATTTTTAACTCTTTGATGGCTGGTTCAATTGCTTATTTAGCTTTATATTTTATTGCGCCATTAGTTGACATGCATACTTTTATCGGTATCTTTATTCAAGGTTTGGCGGCAGGCATAGTTGGCTTGCTAAGTTATCTGATTTTAGGTATAGTGTTCAAACTAGAAGAAGTAGAATTATTTAAAAAGTTATTTAAAAAAGGCCTATTAATCTTTAGAAAATAGTGCATGAATAATATCCGTAATTTCTGTATTATTGCCCACATTGATCACGGTAAGTCGACTTTGGCTGACCGTTTTTTAGAAGTGACCAAAACCGTGGAGCTAAGAAAAATGAAAGCG
>LBRC01000018.1 GCA_000991205.1 Parcubacteria group bacterium GW2011_GWA2_36_10
CACCAGCTTTGTCGAAGATCACGACGCGTTGGTTAGCTGGATCGATTAAGTACAAGTATTTGGCGCCAGCAAAGGTTTTGATGATGGCTTTAGCGCCGATTTGAGGATAAGGCTGATGATAATCAAATTTTTGGATATTACCTTTATTTAGTTTATTGATTTGACCGTTGTCTAGGACAGTATAGAGGTCGCCATCGACTGCTAAGCTGCTAGCATTGCTCAAGTCTAGATTAGCTTTTAGCCAAGCTTGGCCGTTAGCGAAAGTGTTATTGCTTTGTGGATATTTGAAGATTTGTTTAGCTTGTTTATCTAGGACATACATGTTGTTGCCATAGATGGCTAGATCTTGGATGCTGATGTTTTGTGTATTTTGACTAAAAGAAAAGTTTTCTTTTAGTTTGTCTTTTAAGTTAAAGACTTGATAGCCGTCAGCATTGTGTAAGATTAAGCGATCTTCATTTGGCCAGTCAGCTAAAGAGTCGCCGTTTGCTAGTGGCGTCAAGACACTCAAGGCTTTGTCTTGCAAGGCATAGAGATTAGCTTGGTCCAAGATGTAGAATTGACCATTTTTTTGCACGATTTTTTTCGGATTTTGGAGAGTGGAGAGGTCAAAGAGTTCTAGTGGCTCTGGTACATAGTTGATACGGCGGACTTTGTTGAGCAATCTGGCGGTTGTTTCTTTGACTAAGGCTAATTCTTCAGCTTGGGGATCAGATTTAGCCTGGATTTTGCCTAAGAGATCAGTGACTTCGAGTAATAAGCTTTCAGCTCTTTTATCATCCTTGTAGATTAAACTAGCTTCTACTTCATTTAAAGTGTTATTGATCTGATTGATGGTATCGCGGTAGCTAGACTCTTTGTTTTGTTCGGATTTTTTCTCGGTCAAAAATACTAGGCTTTGTAAAAAGATTAAAAGTACTAAGCTTAAGCCTAAAATAGCGATTTTCTTTTGCCAACGTAAAGAATTAAATTGTTTTACTTTAGTTTCTAGTTTTTGGTAGCCTTGGTTTAATACTAAGCTTAAGCCTAAAATAGCGATTTTCTTTTGCCAACGTAAAGAATTAAATTGTTTTACTTTAGTTTCTAGTTTTTGGTAGCCTTGGTTTAAGAGTTCTTGTTCTTTTTCGCGACGGAATTTTTTAGAAAAAATAAATAAATAAGTCTTTTTTAAAAATAAATAAATAGTTTTGAAAATAAAAGCGATTTTGCTAAAAAAATCTCCGGCTTGAGTAAAAAACCAAGTAATTTTTCTGATAGTCGGCACATTTTGTAAAGCACTTTTGTCAAAGACGAGTTTGGTTTTTACTCCAGGCTTAATGGCTTTTGGTGATGACTTGATGTCTGGTTTTGGTTCGTCTTCTAAGACTTGGCTTTCTAGCGCTTCTATGGCAGTTTGAGGACTTTCTTTGACAGGTGGATTAAATTCTAGGTCATGAGTACTAGCATATTTTACAAAAATACCATTAAAACTGACAAAATCAGGCACAGTAGCAAGTAAAGTTTCTATTTGTTTAACAGTGCCTTCTGGACTATATTTTTGAGTGATGGTGCGGATTTTTTCTTTAGCGATATAGTCAAACAAAGCGTCGGAGGATACCACGAGAGCATCTCCTTCTTCTAGCTGACCAGAGATGATGTCCGAAAATATTTTAGCCGGATTGATTTTTGGATTTTTGTCCAAGATTTGCGAAATTTTGCCTTGTTGAAAAAGATAGACATTGCCAGAGCCTACGCCAGCTAGATAAATAGCATTGTTTTGCGTGATGCCGACTATTAGGTTCAAATTAGAAAACCAGTTTTTGATTTTGGCCGGAGCAAGATCTGGTAAGAGCTGGTTTAATTTTTGTAAAATCTCTTCCAAAGTATTTTCCGCATTTTGACTCTGACTTTGATAAAAATATTCGCTGACGGCGCGCATGATTTGGTTAGCGATAATTTGTTGGTCAAGTTTTTCTTTTGCTAGTTCGATGCTTAAAAATAATTGTCCATTTTCTGTTTTCTCACTTAAAAAAAGGCCAGAGACCTGTCGGGAGCTTAAATGATTGTGGATAAAGAGTTTTTGGGTACTTAAAGACATTTACATTTCGTTCAAATAATATTATACTATATTTGAATCTTTTAGTAAATAAAATGCTTGAACAAATATTTGGGTCAGCAGCCAGGACAAAAATCATAAAATTTTTTTGTTTGCATAGCGAAGAAGAGTTTTTTGTCCGTGAATTAACTAGACTTTTGGGTACGCAGCTCAATTCTATTCGTCGTGAGCTGGATAATTTAGTTGACTTTGGATTTTTGTCTACCAGAAACAAAGATGCAAAGCATTTTTATTTTGTCAATAAAAATTGCCCACTTTTACCAGAACTTAAAAATATAGTTTTTAAAGCTATCACTTTAGAGGAGATGCAGGTGGCGCACAAGATGTCCAAAGCCACTGGCTTATCTTTATTACTTTTCACTGGCGTGTTGACCAATGTCAGTACCGGCACTGATGTTTTGATCGTCGGCAAGGTCAATAAAAATGATTTTTATAAATATTTGGAAAAAATCGCCGACGGTTTAAACGGCAAGTTGCGCTATACTTTTTTTACTAAAGCTGATTATACTTATCGGACAGAGGTGACAGATAAGTTTTTATATGATATTTTGTCTCAAGCACACATTGTGGTGGTCGATAAATTAAATAAAGAAAATAACAAGCCTTTTGATGACTTTAATTTTAAACATTTTAGACAATAAAATCGTATGGGACAAGTAAATATCAACTCAGTAGAAGTAAAAAAATCATTTTTAGAGACAATATTAAGGAGTAAAATCTTTTGGATTTTTTTAATTATAACAGTTTGGTTTTGTGCAGCCTTTTTTATTGATCCAATTATTGCAATACCAGTCTCTCTTTTTATGTGGCCTGCTGGCTTTTTATTTTTTTTGTTTGGCGATGGTGCATTGGAGGGTTCAGCTGGTCCAGGACAAGTAGATTTGTATTGGTTTAAATTGTCAATTTTTTTGGTTTTGTCCCTTTTATTTGCTATAGCGTATCCTTTTTTGATAAGATCTTTTAACAAAACGGAGAGTAAATTTTTAAAACCAAGCTACCTTGTTGGTTTCTATGTTATTTTTATTCCAGCCTCTTTAATGGGAGGTGTGACAGCAATGAGCTTGCTGACTTGGGGATTTTTTTGGACCTTTAAGAAGAATATAAAGAATATTACTAGTAAAAAATTATTTATTATCTCAGCAGTTTTTATTTTTTTACTTATATTGATTTTAACTGGCTGTAGTCAGATTGATTATAGCTATTTGCATGGTAGTATGTAGCCTATGACTTTAATTTTAAACATTTTAGACAATAAAAGCGGCGCGTGGCGTTTATTTACTGATGGTGCTGAAAAAGTGCATGAATTTGCTATGATTCAAGGTGAGGAAAATATTTTAGCTGAGCTAGATAATTTTTTAAAAAAAGCTAATTTTGAGCTAAAACAAGTAAAAGCTTTAGGCTTGAGTATTAAAGAGGCGAGTTTGACACAAGTGAAAGTCATTGTGACGATTATCAATACTTTGGGCTGGCAATTAAATATTCCGGTTTCAGCTAGCTTTTATTTGAGTTCTCCAGTGAAAGAAATTAATCAACAATTATTGGCTAGTTTAAAAAATAAATATGAGTTTACTAGTATTATTCCAGAATATAGCCGAGAAGCGGAGATTACTATTAGTCAAAAAACACAGAATTTTGAAATAGAGCTTTAAAATACCCCCTCTCTTATCTCCCCCAGATCCCCGCGCAGGCGGGGAAGGGGGAGAAGGCGTTTCCGCCGAATGGCGGAAGCGACAGAGGGGGTATTTTGTTTGTAAGCAGATGACGCTAAGCATTGTAGTCTAGTAACTCTGGAGCGCCTGCCTGCCGGCAGGCAGGTAGCGATAGAGTCTTGCTTGATTTATAGTAAGATTCTATCGTCCCGCTACGCGGGACTCCAGAATTACGTTAGCGTCATCTGCTTTCTTGACAAAAGCCGGTTGATACCGTAATTTGAAGAGAATTGGAGGCACTTTGAACAACAAAACAGGGAGAAAAACCAAGATGTTCACCATGGAAGATTGGATTTCACTAGCCAAATCTTCAGCGCGTTTGCAAGGAGATTTGGGTAAGGTGCACAGATGGGTGCGACCAGAAGAAGTGATCATTGCTCCGGCAGTCACTTTGAGCAATGGTCAACCTAGAAGACCACAGCATGTTTGCCAACATCTTGTCGAGGCACAAGAGCTTTGTGATTTATTGATCCATATATTGACGCCTTATTTAGTAGAGCGTGGCCTGCATTTAGATTATGAACTTTTGCGACGGGCCGTGAGAGTACATGATTTCGGTGAGGGTGTGCATGCTCCACTAGGACGTGATATGCTTTTGGGTCAGAAGATCGATGGGCATGATAAGGCTGAATATGACTATTTTGTAGCATATTTAGCCGATAATTCTCCCGGCTTAATCGAGTGGCAACAGATGATGTGTAGAGCCTTTCTGTTGCAGTTTTGCTTGAATGGCAACGCTTTGTTACCGCAAGAGATCCTGACAGATCTGAAAAGTAACAAGCGAATGGAAGCTTTATTGTTTAACGCCATTGAGCGTTGGGGCTATTTCATTTATGCCTTGGAGCAATATCTGTGTTTTAGTAGCCCTATATTTTTGTTGGATGTTTTTGGCCGTAATACTAGTCACTATGATAGTCTAGCGGCCGAACTGCCTGGTTTTGCTGAAGAAATTTGGACAGCTGAAGTGCGAGCTTGGCGTCTCAATTTTCTTTCTCAGCATGGACAATAAATGATCGTGAGCGGAACAGACTCACAAAACCTCGCGCTAGTCGCGGGGTTTTCTTTTTATTTAGTTTTCCACAGCTATTTGATTGACACAGTGTTTTATGGTGGAGTATAATGTATGCAAAGGGTAAGAAAGTGGTAAAAAGTGGTGAATTTAACATAAGTCTTGTGGATAAATATGTTCATCGGTGAATATACTTACAATTTAGATGATAAAAACCGAATAGCTGTGCCAACAAAGTTTCGCGAATTTTTTAATGCTGGTTTAGTTATCACCAAAGGCTTAGATAATTGTTTGTTTGTTTATACCAAGAAAGAATGGCAAAAATTAGTTGATCGTTTAGCCAATTTGCCGATCAGCCAAGCTAAATCTCGTGCTTTTTCTCGTTTGATGCTCGCTGGCGCGATGGATTTAGGCTTAGATAAGCAGGGCAGAATAGTTTTACCTGATTATTTAAAGAAATTTGCTGGTTTAAATAAGCAAGTAGTGTTAGCTGGTTTATATAATCGTCTAGAAGTCTGGGATGCTAAGAAGTGGGAAAAATACCAAGTAGTTTCTGAAAAAGATACCACCGATATGGCTGAAGGCTTGGTAGACTTGGGTATTTAAGCTATGCCAAATGATTATTACCACCAGAGTGTGCTAGCCAAGGAAGTTTTACAGTATTTAGAGCCCAAAAAAAATCAGGACTTTATTGACTGCACTTTGGGTGGTGGCGGACATACGAGTTTGATTTTAGAGCAGACAAAACCTCATGGCAGAGTATTAGCCTTTGAAAGAGATCAAACAGCCATTCAGGCTAGTAAAAAGAAATTAAACCAAGATTTAAATAGATTGTTCATTGTAAATTCGAGCTACACTGATTTAAAGACAGTGTGGCCAAAATATGAAAAGAAAATGCCGAATTTGCAAGGGATTTTGTTAGACCTAGGTTTATCATCTGATCAGCTAGATAAAGCAAATCGAGGCTTTTCTTTTAAGGATCAGGGTCCACTAGATATGCGTTTTGATGATCAGCAGCAGACATTGACAGCCTCAGATATTATTTTGGAGTGGCCCGAAGATAAATTAAACAAAATCTTCTGGGAGTATGGCGAAGAAAAAAAAGCCCGTGCCTTAACAAAAGGCATAATAAAAAATAGGAGTTCGTGGACAAAACAAAAACAAAAATTTATCACAACTGCCATGTTCGTCTCCGTCATACTCCAGATTTTGAAAATAAAAGAAACTAGTTTAGCTAGATTTCGTGTCCATCCAGCCACTAAGGTTTTTCAAGCTTTACGGATCGCTGTCAATGATGAGCTAAACAATGTCGCTAGTATTTTGCCTATTGCTTTAGAGATATTGCCAGCCGGCGGACGTCTAGCGGTCATCAGTTTTCATTCTTTAGAAGACAGAATAGTAAAAAATTATTTCAAAAGCTTATTAAAAACTTGTACTTGTCCCAAATCCGCTCCAGTGTGTACTTGTGAAAGTATTGCTCGTGCCAAGATATTGACTACTAAAGGAGTCAGGCCAAGTGCAGGAGAAGTAAAAAATAATTATCGTAGTCGCTCTGCAACTTTGCGGGTGATAGAGAAGCTGTAAAAAATAAAAATATAAAGCTATGTTTGCCAACAAAAAGAAAAATTTAAATTTAGTCCTTGATTTTATTAAGTGCTATCAAAAAAGATTTTTACTTTTCAGTTTATTTTTATGGCTCGCTTATTTTTTAGCAGTCAATAATAGTGCCAACCAAGTTTTTACTTTAGATGACCTAAATACTCAAATCAAAGGTCTTCAAAGTGAGGTTTTGATCTCTAAAGCCAGAGCAACCGAGCTACAGTCCGTGGAGCGCATTACGGCTGCTTCCCAAAATTTAAATTTAGTGCAAACTAACAATATTTTTTATTTGACTGGCAACAAAGACGTGGTGGCTCTAAGATAAAAAATAAATCATGAATTATTTTAAGATCCATAATCATGAGGAGTTTATAAGCGAAAACAGAATTCGAGCCCTTGAGGGGGCTGTTTTTTTGTTTGTTGCCATCGTGATTGGGCGTTTGTTTTATTTACAAGTTTTAGAGCATGACAAATATATTGCCTTAGCGCAAAAGCAGGGTCAGTCTTTGCAAGTAGTGTTGCCAGAAAGAGGTGAGATCTTTGCTCAAGCAGATAATAAAAGTGAGGATAATCTATATTCACTAGCGGTGAATCAGATTTTTTATCAAGTCTATGTGGATCCTGAAAAAGTGACCAGACCCAAAAACATTGCTGATTTATTTGTGACACTTTTTTCTTTAAGCGAAGCTGATATTTTACCAAAATTAGAAAAAACAGGGGATAATTATGAATTATTAGTCAAAAAAGCTAGTCAAGAACAAGTAGATAAACTGCAAATCAGTTTAGATCAGCTTTTAGCCACAGCTAATGCTGATAAAGCCAAAAAAGATAAAGTAGATAGCATGGGGGTTTATTGGAAAAAAGAGATTTTGCGTTTTTATCCTGACAAAGAAGTGGGCGCCCAGATGCTTGGTTTTTTAGCGCCAGATGACAGTGGTGAGAATCAAGCAGGTAAATATGGCCTAGAGGCTTATTGGCAAAAAGAGCTGGCCGGTTCAGGTGAACAGATTGCCACCGCAGAGCGGGGTCCCGCCAAAGGCGGGAAGGATGGAGCTGATTTGGTTTTGACGATAGACAAAAATGTCCAATATCAAGCCTGCAAAGCTTTAGAGAAATCTGTTTTAAGACATGGTGCCAAGGCCGGTAGCGCGATTGTGATGGAGTCTAATACTGGCGCTATCAGAGCGATGTGTAATTATCCGAGTTTTGATCCAAATAAATATAATGAAGTAGATAACATTGACGTTTATAATAATTTTGCAGTTTATCACAACTATGAGCCAGGTTCAGTCATGAAAGCGATTTCCATGGCCATTGCCATTGATCTTGGTCAAGTCAATGCTAATACTACTTACGATGATACTGGCGAAGTAAAATTTAGCAAAAGTAGTATTAAAAATTCAGATTTAAAAGCGCATGGCATTGTGAATATGACGGAGGTTTTGGTTTCTTCTTTGAATACTGGCGTGGTTTTTGCTACTAAAGATATCAAAAACAAAATTTACTATGAATATTTAGAAAAATTTGGCTTTGGTTCTCCAGTTAGTTTAAAAATTAGTCAAGAAAGTCAGGGTAATATTTCTTCACTTAAAGAAAAAAATGATATTTATCGAGCCACTGCTTCTTTTGGTCAAGGTGTGACAGTGACACCAATGCAGATGCTCAATGCTTTTAATGTATTGGCTGATGGTGGTAATCTAGTTCAGCCATATTTAGTCAAAGAGTTAAAATACCCAAATGGCGTCCAAGAAAAGTTTGAGCCAAAAATTATCCGTCGCGTAGTCAAAGAATCAACGGCCGCGACCTTGAAAGGTATGTTGACGCAAGTAGTAGAGACGGGACATAGTCGTTATGCCGCTGTGCCGGGCTATTATGTAGCTGGTAAAACTGGTACAGCTGAAGTGGCTGAAAATGGTGCTTATCTCAAAAATAAAACTATCCACACCTTTGTTGGCTTTGCCCCAGTTGATCAGCCAAAATTTACGATTTTGACTAAACTGGACTATCCGACTTCAGCGCCATTTGCTGAAAGTACAGCAGCGCCGTTATTTGCGGAAATTGCTAAGTTTTTGTTAGAATATTACCAAATAGCGCCAACGAGATAATTTATCTCGGGATTGACTAAAGTCTGATTTTGTTGTATTTTATGGACACGTATGAAAAAGCTTTTGCAGCTAATTTTAAGGTTTTTTGCCCAAGCGGTTTTAAAGAAATATAAACCGCAGATTATTGGTATTACGGGTAGTGTAGGTAAAACTTCCGCTAAAGAAGCCATTACTTTTGCTTTAGCCAAAAATTTCCGTGTTAGAGCAAATATCAAGAATTATAACAACGAAATTGGTTTGCCCTTGACTATTTTGGGGCGTCCGTCACCAAAGAAAAATTTATTTATTTGGTTAAAACTTTTTTTATTTGCTATTAGATTATTGCTCTGGAAACACAAAAAATATCCTCAAGTTTTGGTACTAGAGATGGGTGTTGACAGGCCAGGGGATATCAAACATTTGACTGACATTGCCCGACCAAATATTGCGATTTTGACGACTATCGCTACTAGTCATCTAGAGTTTTTTGGTAGTATTGACAAGATCGCACAAGAAAAAAGAAGTATTTTTAATTCTTTAGCTAAACAAGACTGGGTCGTGCTAAATCACGATGATGAGCGAGTGATGATGGATGCGGATAAATTAAACGCTCAAAAAATTACTTTTGGTTTTAGTCCATCGGCTGATATTTATATTCATGAAGTAAAAATCGTTAAGCATTTTACTTATGGAACTTGCTTTACTTTGACTTATCAAAATAAAGATTATAGTTTTATTTTAAACAATGTTTTAGGTAAACAGCATGCCCAAGCCGTGGCTATCGGTTTTGCAGTGGCTATTATTTTAAAATTAGAGCCAGCCGAAATCATCCCGGCTTTAGAAACCTATAAATCAGCTCGCGGTAGAACAAATTTATTACCAGGTATCAAAAAAAGCTGGGTGATTGATGATTCTTACAATGCTTCACCAAAATCTTCACAAGTCGCAGTTGAGATTTTGAGTGCCATGGAAACTGTTGGTCGGAGATTAGCCGTGTTTGGTGATATGTTAGAGCTGGGTGCTAGTTCTGAAGAGGCACATCGTGATTTGGGTAAACAAATAGCCTCAAGCAATATTGATTATTTATTTTTGATTGGTGAAAGAGCTAGAGATATTAAGCGTGGCGCACAAGCCGCGGGCATGAGTGAAGATAAAATTTTTAGTTTTGCTCATACGATTGAAGCTGGCTATTTTTTACAGGATCGCATCAAGGAAGCTGATATTATTTTAGTCAAAGGCTCCCGTGGTGCTAAAATGGAGCAAGTTGTTTATGAGATTATGGCTAAGCCTTGGGAGGCTGGCGATTTATTAGTTGGCCCTATCGTCTAACGGTTAGGACGCCAGGTTCTCATCCTGGTAATCAGGGTTCGATTCCCTGTAGGGTCACCACTTACAGTATATGAAACTATTAGTGACTGGCGGAGCGGGCTTTATCGGCTCCAACTTTATTCATCAATATCTCAAAAATCATCCCAATGATAGTATTATCAACTTGGATTTATTGACTTATGCTGGTAATTTAGAGAATTTAGCTGATTTAGAAGCAAATGCTAATTATCGTTTTGTCAAAGGCGATATTTGTGATGCCGATTTAGTCAATGAATTAGTCAAACAAGTAGATATTATTGTCCATTTTGCGGCTGAAACACATGTGGATAGGTCAATCACTGGTCCGAGCGTTTTTGTGCGGACCAATGTTTTGGGCACTTATACTTTGCTAGAAGCAGCCAGAACCAATGGCAATAAACGTTTTCATCATATTTCTACCGATGAAGTTTTTGGTGCCTTAAAGCCCAATGAGCCAAAGTTTAACGAGGCTACTGTGCATGATCCCAGAAGTCCATATAGCGCTTCAAAAGCTGGAGCTGAACATTTAGTGCGAGCTTATTGGCATACATATCAGTTGCCAGTGACAATTTCTAATTGTACTAATAATTATGGACCATATCAGTATCCAGAAAAATTGATTCCGCTTTTTATCACCAATTTAATGCAAAATAAAAAAGTGCCAGTTTATGGTCAAGGCTTAAATATTCGTGACTGGATCTACGTGGATGATCATAATCTCGGCGTTGAAGCGATTTTAGCTAAAGGTAACTTAGGTGAAACTTATTGTTTGGGCGGAGAAAATGAATTAACAAATTTAGATATTACTAAACTAATTTTGCAAGCTTTAAATAAAACTGAAAGCGAAATTGAGCATGTCGCGGATAGGCTTGGTCATGATTTTCGTTATGCTATGGATATCAGTAAAGCCAAAAAAGAATTAAACTGGCAACCGCAAGTAGATTTTCAAACTGGTTTGCAAAAAACTATTGCTTGGTATCAAAATCATCAAGCTTGGTGGCAGAAATTAAAGAAATAAATATATGAAAGGTATTATTTTATCAGGCGGTTTAGGCACCAGACTTTTGCCACTGACAAAAATCACGAGTAAACAATTATTACCGATTTATAATCGGCCAATGATTTATTATCCACTAAACACTTTGATCAAAGCAGGCATCAAAGAGATTTTGATCATTGTCGCTCCTGATAGGGCCGGTGATTATCTCAATCTTTTAGGTAGCGGTAAACAGTTTGGCGTAAAATTTACTTATGAAATCCAAGATAAGCCAGCTGGTTTAACAGAGGCCTTTGTGATTGGTGAAAATTTTATTGACGATGATGATGTGGTGATGATTTTGGGGGACAATATTTTTGAAGATGATTTATCTGAAGCTATTAAAAGTTTCAAAAGTGGAGCAAAATTGTTTGCCAAAAAAGTCCCAGATCCAGAAAGATTTGGCGTCGTCAAATTTGATGCTAATTTTAAAGCCGAAAAGATAGTAGAAAAACCAAAAGAGTTTTTGTCAGATTATGCTTTGACTGGTTTGTATATTTATGATCATCGCGTGATTGAGGTTGCTAAAAATTGCAAGCCTTCAGACAGGGGAGAGCTAGAAATTACCGATTTACATAATTGGTATTTAGCTCGTAATGAAGTGGAAATAGCAGTGGTAGAAGGTGAGTGGCTAGATGCAGGGACTTTTGAAAGTCTTTACAAAGCTCAAGCGCTAGCTAAAGAAAAGTTAGATAGTAAAATGGTGATATAATGTTTAATAAGTGGCTTGTTTGATTTTTTGGTGTATTTACACTATAATAAAGTCGTAATATAATAGTAAAAAATTAAATTTATACATATGCCAATTTCAGGAGAAGAAAAAAAAATCACAGAGGAAAACATAGAAAAA
>LBRC01000019.1 GCA_000991205.1 Parcubacteria group bacterium GW2011_GWA2_36_10
CGAGTCGCGGGTCTGCCAGATCCATGGCCAGGCCGTGCTCTCGCCGTGCTGGCGTTCTTCGGCAACAACCTGACGCTTTTCATCCTGATCCTGGGCATCAACGGCTGGGATAGAGCCAAAGATGATCATGGTGATCGGGAAAGTAAACCACTGTAAAACTATCAAAGCATAGTTATATATTTTTTTACCAGACCAGGTTTTTTCTGGAAACGGTGGTAAGATCAAGGTGCTCATGACAGCGATCATAAATAAACCCACCAAACCAAAACGCATTAAACGTTCTAGTATCAATGGTGTGTTTTGCGCTAGAGCAGTGCTAAGGTTATACACTTGAGCCATATAAAGAGGTAGATGACCTAAAATCAAAATAATCAATGGTGCGGTAGCCCAGGAATAAACTCCTTCAGTTTGATTCCAAACGTAAATAAATTTTTTCTTAAAAGGTATTTTTTTATTTTTGCTAAATTGCCATACCATGTAGGGAAAATGCTCCACTCCCCAAGCCCAACGACGCATTTGTTTATATTGATTGACCATGCTACGCCAAAATGGACCAACATAAGGTGAATTCATGGAAACTGTGGCATACATCGCTTCGGTTTGATAATGTCCATCATATTTAAGTAAACATTGTAAAAAAATACGAGAATCTTCGGTGACGATATTATTTTGCCAAAAGCCAACATCTATTAAAGCTTGCCAGCTCATACTATGAGAAGAAAAAGTAAATAATCTGTCAGGACGGGCTAAATCAGTCAAAAGCCAAAAAGTAGTAGAGTTAGCAACAACTCGAGTAAAAGGGTCAGAGCCCCAGACATTATTATGATAAAAAGCTAGTGGCTGGAAACTAGTATGATATGGATCTGGATGAGATAAAAATTTATAAGTTAAACAAGCAAAATAATTGTCAGAAGTGATAGTGTCGACGTCAAAAGCCGAAACAATTAATTTTTTATAATCAAAACCATGAGAGTCTACATATTTTTTCACCTCATGGCCCATGTGATAAAGATTAGCACCTTTACCGCGTAATTCGCCGACTAAATTATCTGGATGTAAAGTGATGATGACTTCTTGAAAAATATTTTGATACTTAGCTTTTATTTTATCAGCTGTTGGCTGAAAATTGTTTACCAGCCTTGCCTCACCACCCAAAATAACAATGATTTTTTTTTGATCGTATTTTAATTTAGCTAAATTTTCAAAAGTTCGATCCACTACTTCAAAGGGCTCGCCGGCGGTAGGTAAAAAAACTAAATGTGTATAATCTTTCCATTCGGGATGATTGGTTTGTAAATATTCCCACCAATTTGTTTTGATTGTTTTGCGATAGCGAAACCAAGAAATTAAAATAAAAATTGCTAAATAAGTGACTCGTAGTACCCAGTATACATCAAAAATAATGATAATATAGATGCCTAGCAAAGGCTTTACTAAAGAAATAATTATAATGCCTAATAAAGTCACCCAAGTCAAAAAACCAGGGATAATTTCTAATAAACGGTATTGATAATATTCTTTTTGCTCTTGGGTCATAAATATTTAAAACAAATGATAGTTATTTGCTTCTAGCCCGATAGCTTGATTGATGTGCGTTAATTTATCAGCTTGTAAAAGCTTGACTAATTCTTGATTAATATTTTTGATACTAGCAGGTCCACCATAGATGAAGCCAGTGGCTAATTGGACTAAAGTTGCGCCAGCTTTTATTTTTTTATACGCATCTGTGTCTGTAAATACTCCACCTAAGCCGATAATTTTAAATTTATTTTCACTATGCTTATATAAATAAGCAATGATTTCGTTAGCGCGTTGGGCAATAGGCTTGCCAGATACGCCACCCGGCTTGTCTTTATTTTTGCTTTTGAAGTTAAATCTTGATCTATCTTTGGCGGAATTTGTCGCTATGATGCCAGCTAGATTATATTTTTTTACTAAAAAGATGATATCATCTAGTTCATTTTTTGTTAAGTCATTACCAATTTTTAAGCACAATGGCTTTTGATGAGTATTAATATTAGTGATTTTAATGAGGATAGGTTCTAATAAGGTTTTATTTTGTAAACCACAAAAGTTTTTGACATTTGGGCAGCTTAAATTAATAGTAATAAAATCAGCGTACTCTGCTAAAAGTTGAAAAGACTTGGTGTAGTCCTCGGCCGCCTCTTCCATTGATACCTCGTTTGATTTAGCGATGCTTAAAGATAAAATATTATTTCTTTTAAACCTATTTTTTGCTTGGGCTAATTTTTTGGCACTAGCTTGCGCACCTAAATTACCAAGACCGTGATGAACTAAGATAGCTTGATCTTGTGGTAAACGCCATAAACGTGGTCGAGTATTACCAGGCTGTGGCTGATAAGTGATCGAGCCACATTCGGCAAAGCCAAAATTAAAAGCTGACCAAGTCAAAGTCAAATCAGCCTTTTTGTCCATGCCAGCAGCTAAGCCGATCGGGTTCTCAAAGTTTAAGCCAAAAACTTTTTGTTTTAAACTAGGGTCACTAAAATTAAAAAAACTGGCTAATAGTTTATTTAAAAAAGCTACTCGATCAAAAATAGCCAGCATTTTAAAAGTAAAAATATGAGCCGTTTCCGGATCAAGCAAAAATAGAATGGGTCTAATTATTTTCTCGTAAAATTTCATTTTTCGGTTAAAATTACGCTTCCACAGCTTAGCAATTTTGCCTAAAATAAGCAAATCTAGGGCACTACTTCTGTCCAAGAACAATTAGCTAAATTATTATTACAAGTATAGCGTACTTTGCGACTAGCTTTGGTACTAGTGGCTGTAGTCTCAATTCTAGAGTCACATACTAATGGTGGAATACAAGCTGAACCACCATTAACAAAACTGCTACTCACTATAGTTTGACCAAATTGTAAATTATTAAAAATCAAGCCATGAGGATCTTGTCGCACTTGTGAGAGGGCTTCTTGTACTCCACTTTCAGCATTGTAAAAATTTTCTGTTGCTTGCACAAAAGACTCTAAAGATGCTTTATTGTTTAGAGCGATAATAGTGGTAGATAAAACAACAGAAATCAAACCAGCCGCCACAATCACTGAGGCGATCAAAGCAGCCGCGCCATCTGTCTGTAAAATTATATCTTTTTTCATTGTTGTTAACGAATAGTTATAAAAGTTTGAAAATCCTCTCTCAAATAACCATAAATATCTTCTACGGCACCAATACTTAAAGTAAAATTAATTAAAACTCCCTGATGATTAGTCTGGGTATTTAGTACTGGAGTTAAAATAAAGTCGCTAACTTGTACTTGAGCAGAATTAAAAATATCTTCCCCGACTGGATCTTGCCCCTCTGCTAAAATCTCTTGGTAAAATAAATCATTATCCTCTAAAATGAAAATAAAATTATTACCTAGCTTAGCATCAAAAATTATTTGCTTAGGATCTGGACGTAGGTCAACAAAAGAAGCTGCAGTATGAATTTTATTAGCCAACTGACTCATAATAAAACGAGCATCATTAAAAACTAAATCAGAAGTTTTTAATTGTTTACGAATATTAAAATTAGCTAAAACCAAACTACTAATAGTAGTTAAAAGCATGGTAGTAATAAAAACATAAACCAATGCTTCGATTAGGCTAAAAGCTTGCTGATTGTTTTTAAAATTAATCATTGCGGATAAGTTGAATAACTAATAGTCACCTCTTCTAAAATGGGCGTTTCTAAATCTGCTTGACTATCCAAAAATAATTTATAACGAAAATATTGATGATTTAAATGACTGGTGTAATGAATAAAATCCCGTGCCCCATTAGTATAATAAGTGCTATTAGAGCCATCGGGCCCTAAATAATTCCATGGACCAGTGCTTTCATTACTGCTAGCTAATTGGAAGCGAATTTGCGTATTAGCTGGAGTTGAACCCGTCCAAGCAATCCAATTATATACCACTGCTGTTGAAGCTGTATCAAAAGTAGAAGATTCTAATTCACCACTAGCAGCATAGTCGCAATCGGTTACTTCTGTAGAAATAATAAAAAATTCATTTTCATTACTACTAGTAGCAGCATAAATCACTGCACAATTAGCTGACATGCCCAACACATGGCCATTTAAATTAAAGCTAGCCACCGCTTCAATATTACTAGGACTACTGACGTCAACTACATTTAATTCGGCCTCGAGAAAATTTGTTCCCAATAGTGCATAAGGTCCAACGATAGCAAAGGAGTGAATCATTTCTCCTACTTCATAAGAACCTAATAAACTTGGTGAATTAGGATTAGCGATATCAAAAATATAAAATTCTGGGCTAGAACCATTATTTTCTGTAGAGATATAGGCTCTAGTGCCCCGCACAAAAACATCAGTGCCCCTTAAAGCACCAGGTAAATCATAATTACCAGCTAACTGCAAAGCAGCCGGATTCGTCACTTCAACAATTTGTAATTCTTTAGCACTATCTCCAGTTGCGACATAAACATAATTACCAGATAAATATAATTGCTGACTTAAACCCCCTAAATCAATACTGTCTAATAATTGAGGATCAGTTGGATCAGTAATACCAAAAGAAAAAAGAGTCTGGTTTTGTAAGATATATACTTCTGTAGCATTGACAACTAAATCTGAAGCACCGGCATTGGCTGCCAAATCCTCAGTAGCAACAATCACTGGATTATATGGATTACTGACATCAATTACTCTAAGTTCCCCATCATTTTTTTCCGTAGAAAGATAAGCATAATTATCCTGAACTACAACAGAGGTCACGCCACTTTCCATGTTCAAAGAGGCAATCTGGTATGGATTATAAATATCATTAACATCAAGAATATAAAACTCTGCTCCAGCAGCATTATTTTCAGTCACAATATAAGCTAAGCCATTTAATTCATAAACATCATTCTCATCAAAGTTGCCAGGCAAATTAAAATTTGCTGTGGTTGTTGCTTGACTCCAATCTAAGAAGCCAGAACGTAAACTGGCTACTCCCGGCATACTAATATCTACGCCACTGGTTTTACTATAAAATTTAGTAGTATCTAACCAATCAGCTTGACCACTACCACCCACCCAATTAGTTTGAATAAATCTATCAGCTGCCCAACGCTCTAAATAACTATTTAAAGTGACTTGTTTAGTGTCACCAGAAACTAACCAAGTAACCGTCACACTAATTTTTTTACTATCTGTGTCAACAAAACCAGCTTCAACAATTTCTCCATAAACATGACCATTATCATTATTCAATCTTTGCACATCCGCAATATTAACTGTTCGAGTGTATCTCTCTTCTAGTAATTCACTACCCGTAACTAAAGTCCAAGCATTAGACGATAATTCCAAATGATAATCTCCTGGATTTAAAAGGTCCCAATCAATTAATTTAATAGCCTCTAAGCTCTCGGCTGCATAAAAAGTGGCCTTAGTTTTATCTTCATTTAATTGCCATAATTTAGAATTAAAAACATTCATGGTTAAAATTACCACTAAGCTCACACTGATAAAAGAAATTGCTACTAACAATTCTACTAAAGAAAAACCTGTTGTTTTTTTCACTAGCAACATTAATTTATTTTTCCTAAATTATCTATGTTTAAAGTCCTACTAATCTCACCAGTACCTTCATCAACGAATTGTAACGTACCAGTATTAAAAGTGCTGCCAGTAAATTTTGTAAAAATTAAGTTTTGACTAAAACCACCACCACCATTAGCGAGGCTAGTGGCTGGATTTATAAGCAGAACACCTTTTAATTCAACCACTTGATTATTAGGATCAGCCACGTTATAAACACTTCCACTAAAAATAATATATTGTTCAGCCTCAAAGTGAATGCCCCAATTTTTTTCTCCAGCCGCTGAAATAGCAAATTGCCTGATCTCGATAATTTTACTTTTTAATTCATCCACTTGATTTACTAAGGTGACATTAGCTCGCCATTGACTAAAAGCAGAAAACCCCATCGCCGCAATAATAGCGGCAATGCTAATAGTTAAAAGCACTTCAACAAAAGTAAGGCCTAAATTTTTTTTCATGTTTATTGACCAAAACTTAAAGTAAGCTGGTACATCGGGCCGATGACCGAAATAGCGATAAAACCAACGGCAATACCGACTAGAATCAATAAGACCGGCTCAATAATAGTGGATAAATTAGCCAACACACCACTCACTCTTTCTTCATAATAATCAGCAATCTTTTTTAAAATCTGATCTAATTCACCAGTATTTTCACCAACTTCACACAGCTGAATGGCTAATGAAGGAAATAATTTTGGTCTTTTGGCCATAGCATCTGCTAGAGAAATACCTTTAGCCAACTCTTCAGAGATCAGTTGTGTTGTTTGTCGATAATGCAAATTAGCTAAAGTTTTTGCCACGATTTCTAAAGCTTTGACGATAGATAAACCAGAAACTAATAGAGCATTTAAGTTGCTGGCAAAACGAGTCAGAGCTAATTCTTTAATCAGATTACCAACAAAAGGAATTTTTAATAAAAAGCGATGTAAAAATAATTTTGGTTTTGGTAATTTGAGAATTAAAATTAAAATAGCAATCAAAATGATTAAGCCAATTAATAAAAAACCAGCATAATTTTTGACAACTTCAATGATAAATTGTACAGCTAGCAAAACAAAGGGTAATTTAATACCGCCGTCTTGAAAAATCGTTATTAATTGAGGGAAAACAAATAAAGCTAAAAAAATACTGACACCACACAAGGCAATCAAGACAATACTAGGATACATCAAAGCACCCATGACTTTAGAGCGTAATTTTTTTTGAGCTTTTAAGATGCTGGCTAAATTTGCTAAAGCATCAGCGAGTAAGCCTGTACTCTCCCCGACTTCTACGGTGGCAATAATCATTTCTTGAAAGACGTCAGGATATTCTCGCATACTGACTGATAATGGCTGGCCATTTTCTACTCTGGTTTTCAGGTGAATAATTACTTTTTGTAGATATTTATTTTTTACTTCTTTACTTAAAGTTGTTAAAGCTGGTGATAAAGCTAAACCAGCTTTGAGCATGGTGGCTAAATTATCCAAAAAAAACATTTTACTGGTCAGATTGACTTTGCCGGTTCGAAACTTGAAAAAACTTTTTTTTTCTATTTTTGGCGCCGTAGCAGTTAGCTCTTTTTTTAAATCCGGTTTTTCTACTTTAATTACTTCGGCAATTTTTGGTTTTTCTACTGGTGTATTGAGCTGATTATTTCCCAAATATTTCATATATTTTTATTTTTATTCGCGTTTAATGCTCAAGACTTCAGCGATACTCGTCGTGCCTAGTAAAGCTTTTTGTAAACCATCTTCAAAAATAGTCACCATGCCATTTTTAACAGCAATTTCTTGGATTTCACTAGAAGATAAATTTTTAATAATGGCTTTTTGAATTTCGGGTGTATTTTCTAAAATTTCCATCACACTGATACGACCAGCATAACCTGATTGATGACAATATTTACAACCCTTGCCTTTATAAAAACTTAATTCAGAAAACTTAGTAAATTTTTGCTCAATCCATTCTAACTCTTTAAAGCGTTGCAACATTTTTTCCAAATCAAATTCTTTACTCAAAGCTTGTATTTCTTCGGTGCTTAATTGATAGCTTTCAATGCATTTCAAGCAAATACGACGCACTAAACGTTGGGCAATCACGACGTTTAAAGTCGAGGCTACTAAAAATGGCTCTACTTCCATGTCTAGTAATCGAGGTGGCACGCCGGCGGCGTTATTGGTATGTAGGGTTGATAATACCAAGTGTCCAGTCAAGCCCGCTCTGACAGAAATTTGAGCAGTCTTATTATCGCGGATTTCACCGATCATGATAATATCTGGGTCTTGTCTTAATAAGGCTCTCAAACCATTAGCAAAATCATAGCCAGCCGCTGGGTTAACTTGAGTCTGATTGACTCGATGGACGCCGTATTCTATCGGATCTTCAATGGTACAAATATTGACTTCTTCAGTATTTAAAATATTTAAAATTGAATATAAGGTCGTAGTTTTGCCACTTCCTGTCGGACCTACTACTAAAATCATGCCAAAAGGCTTGGTCACCTGACGATTCATAATCGCAATATTTTTTTCCGAAAAACCCATGTTGTCTAAACTGAAATTTTGTGCATCATCAGTCATCAAACGCATCACTATTTTTTCGCCATAAAAAGCTGGGATCACCGAAACTCTGACTGATTCCTCTTGACCCTCTAAAGCAAAAGAAAAACGGCCATCTTGCGGTACGCGATGCTCATCTATTTTAAGATTTGATAAAATTTTAATTCTCGCCACGATAGCATCATGCACTTCAGCTGGTAATTCTACTTTGTCGTGTAATTCGCCATCTATTCTGAATCTGATCACGACAGCATCAGGCAAAGCCTCAATATGAATATCAGAGGCTTGGTCAAATAAGGCATATTCTAAAATCACATCAACGATTTGGATAATCGGTAAGTCCAGCTGACTCGGCGTACCTTGGACTTGTTTAAACTTTTGGTTAATAATTTCGTGCAACTCTTCAGTAATATTTTTTTCATACAAATGAGCTGCGAAAAAGAAATTTTTACTGCTAGTCAGATATGGCAGAATCGGTTTTTTTAAAGCTTGCGTCACAGCCTCAACGCCATCTTTTTTTAAAGGATTGACGAAAGCGACTTTGATTTTATCTTGTTCAAGTGCAAATGGTATTGCTTGTGAGCTACGGGCAATTTTTTCATCTAATAAATTAATAATTTCTGGTTCTAATTTAATTTTACGTAAATTAGCATAAGGTATTTTAATCAAATCACCAAGCAATTCATATAAGAATTGTTCATTAAAAAAACCCCTCTCTATCAAAACTTCTTCAATAGCACGACGACGTCGAGAGGCGTTTTTTTTAGCATCTTCCCAATCAGTTTCCGTGATAACTTTTTGGACTAATAATACTTTTTTTATTTCTTCTTCAGAAATGGGTAAACTTGAACTGGCCATAATATATTTAAACTAAATAATTGTTTATATTATACCATATTTCTTAAATAAACTATAACTTATATTTTATTCGTGAATAATTACTTTAGTGCCAAGTGGCGCAATGTTATATAAATATTCCGCTGGACCAACTCCTAAACGCACACAACCATGCGAAGCTTTGGTGCCTAAATGTGCCTCGCCTTCTTTATAGCCATTGGGCCACTCTGGTAATTCGTGTATGCCATAACCCCTTTGGACATTGAAAGCCATCCACCAGGGCATATAAAGGCCATAGGCCGCTGAATAACGTCGTTCTTGCTTATAATCTATCGTGAACTCGCCTTTTGGCGTCGGCAGTCTATCTAGGCCAGTGGAAACTGGAAAACTGGCAATTTCTATGCCATAATAATCGTAAACTTTTAGATTTTGTTCACTTAAATCAATCTTAATATATTTTTGCCAATCAATACGACCAGTAGTTTTGTGGGCGGGAAAAAATAATAATTTATTTTCTAAAGCAACTAAATTTAAACCTGTCAATAAATCTGGGCTAAAAGCCATAAATTCATTTTTCAAATCACCAAAACCGTCAAAAATCTTAACATGTGGTCCGCCAGATAGCTGGGGCACAGTGATGATCTCTTCTTTATTATCATTATCTATATCTAAAGCTAGCACTTCAAAACCAGCTTTAAATTTCTCATCATAAGCTAAAAAACTGTTGACTTCTGAACCATCTAAGCGATAAATATAAAGTTTTGGATAACGGTCGGCTCCAGAAGCTAATAAAAGCTCATCCATTTGGTCGCCACCCAAGTCTACGCGAGTAATTTTAAAATCAGAGCCCAAATCATAGGGCACGATAAAATCAATGTCTAAATTTTCACCAAAACGATTAAAAACTTTGACATGGACTTGACTACTTTCATAAATAGCGGTAGCTATTTCTCGTCGGCCGTCTTGATTGGCATCGATAGTTGTTACTTTGACGCCATTATTTGTTTTGGGGAAAGCAAACCATTCTTTAGCAAATTTTAACTCGCCATAGCCATCAAAGATTCTGACATGAGAACCACCACTGCCATTTACACCCGTAATAATCTCTTGCTTATTATCCCCGTCTAGATCGCCCACACTTAACTCCACCCCTTGAGTCATATCTTCTTTGTAGGCTAGCCAACTTTTTATCAACGATCCATCTTGCCTTAAGATTTTTACATAAGGTAAGCCCTTTTTCTTAGTACTTAAGACTAATTCGTCTGTGCCATCACCACCTAAATCAACCGAACTAATATTAAATTCACTAAAGTCTTGTAAATTTTCCGTTGACCACAAAAAATCACTGACTGTTTTTTGAGTCGGTGACCATAAACGGCCGCGATCAAAATCAATCGCAGCTAAAATTATTTTAGGGCTTAAAAATATAAGGCTAAACAAAAAGTAATAAAATATCTTTTTGTACATTTTTATTTGTATTTTTTTAAAATTTTGTTTATCCGGAGACTTTCTTTCTCATTCT
>LBRC01000020.1 GCA_000991205.1 Parcubacteria group bacterium GW2011_GWA2_36_10
GTGAGCAAACACAGGACGGTGTTTTAGATATTGTTTTTGTGCACTGGGGAGCCGAGTATCAGACTAAACATAATGCGGCGCAAGAAAAACTCGCTCACGAGCTGATAGATGCTGGCGTGGATCTAATAATCGGTCATCACCCACATGTTGGCCAAGATTTTGAGCAATACAAAGACAAATATATTTTTTATTCTTTAGGAAATTTTGTTTTTGACCAGTATTTTTCCGCTGAAGTGCAACAAGGTTTGGTGCTAAAATTAGTTTTAGACAAAGCACAAAACAAAATAGAATTATATCCAGTCAAAATAAAATTAGCCCAAGCCGAGCTAATAGAAAATGAGGCAGAAGATAAAGTTAGTGAGACTCTGTTTTTTGATTTTGACTAAAAGCCAAGATCAAGCTAAAAAGAATAATACCAAAAACATGAAGCATATTTTGTGCCCAAATGTTTGAGATCATCAGAGCTATTAGACTAGCGATGCAAGCTAAATTTAAAGCTTGTTTTTTCGACTGCAAGGAGACCCCGCTTTGCGGGGTAGACTGCTTAAATAAGTTTTTGATTAAATTTAGCCAGATAAATAAGTAAAAAATGCTAGCTATTAAGCCAAATTTAGCAATAAGCTCCAGATAGCCCCAATCAAAATGTCTGGTGTTTATAGTTTGTCCGACGTTATTGATAAAGTTGATGTTAAGACCAAGACCTTGTCCTACAAGAGGTGAACTTTGAATGTTTTGCCAAATTGGTTTAAGTAATTGCAAGCGATTATTAGCACTTGGATCACTGGCTATCTGCGTGATACCTGGTAGCCTCAAGCCCAATATATTTAGACCAAGATTTTTGCCAGCGCTGACGCTTAAATTAATAGCAAAAAAGATCAAAATAAAACTAAACAAAGTGATAACACAGACTTTAAACCAAGTAAAAAATTTAGTCTGATATTTTAAAACTACCAGGCCGACTAATAAAGCTAATAAATAAGCGCGGGAAATATTTAAAGCTAAAATAATATTAGCTAAACTTAAAAATAATAAGATTATTTTATCTTTTGTTTTTAAATATAGATAAATTAAAAATAAAATAGCTGGTATTAATAACAAGTGCTCAGGAAAAACAAGGCGCCAAAAGCCAGAATCTAAATAAGTGACTTTGGCGAGAGCAAAGTCTCTAAGCCAGTTGTAATACGGTGAGTGCAAAAGCGCCACGCCTTGATGAAATAAAACTAGATTAAAAATTGACCAGAGGCTTGAGCCTAAAATAAAAATAAACAGTAAATTTAATAAATTTTTGCCAGCATCTTGAGCTCGCAAAAATTCTCTAGCCGGAAAAATAAGTAAGAAAAAACTAAAAGGCAATAAATCTTGGGCAATAAAAAATAAAGCATGCTGATTTTTCCAGCCCCAGTAAACACTAAAGCTTAAGAATAATAAAGCTACTAAAAATACTAATAAATTATTTTTATTTTCTCTCCAAAAGACTTTGCTCAACGCTTCTCCGCTGTAGGCGGAGAAGTAGAGGATTAAAGACTCTAAAATTAAGATAGTTCTTAGTGACAAGCTAAAAGCTTGAAAAAACAAACCAGCCCCGCCTAAAACAAATTCTAATAATAAGTAATACCAAGCCCAAAGTTTGTTTTTGCTAAACAAGAAAGCTAAAGTTAAGACATTGGTCAAAACAAATAAAGCTTGTAATAAGCTATTATCTCGTATTAAAAAAGAGGCTAATCTTAGGGCAAAAAAGCCAATACTTAGCCATAAGAGCTGGTGCCAGTTTATCTTGGCTTTTATCGGAGAAAGTGATAACATAAGTTTAAGCTTATTTTAACATTATTTACTGGAAGTGTGCCAGAGTTGGTTTATTGGGACGCTCTCGAAAAGCGTTGTCTCGCAAGGGACCGAAGGTTCGAATCCTTCCACTTCCGCCAATTTATACCATGGTTCCTAGTAGACTAGGAACTAGGAACTTTTTATGATATAATATTTAAGATAAGTATGATTACGTCACAAAGAATATTGAGCTATATCAAAAGCAATGGACAAGCCACGGGTAGTGAATTGGCTGATGTTTTTGATATCTCGGATCGGGCGATTAGAAAGCAACTAAGCAAATTGTTTGAAAATGGCGAAATTTATAAGATCGGAAAACCACCAAAAGTTTATTATTTGATAGCTAAGGATAGTCAGGATAAGCTAGTGGTCGTGGGTGTAGCCGAAAAAACTAGAAAACAAATTGAGCAAAAGTTTTTAATCATCACGCCGGTTGGCGAAAAAAAAGAAGGTTTTGAAGGTTTTGCGTATTGGTGTGAGAAAAATAATTTACCTATTAAAAAAACTGCAACAGAATATTTAAACACAGTTGCTAAATATGATAAATATAAAAAGGGTGGACTAATTGATGGCTCCAGCAAATTGAAAAATACTTTAGACAAGATAAATTTGGACAAGACCTATTATCTGGATTTTTATAGTATTGAAAGATTTGGCAAAACTAGATTAGGGCAATTATTGCTTTATGCAAAACAAAGCCAGAATAAGGTTTTGATGAAAGAAATAATTACAGAAATTAAACCCAAGATTGATGAGCTTATAAAAAAATTTAAAATTGATGGGCTTGGTTTTGTTCCGCCGACTGTTAAAAGGGAGATGCAGTTTATGAAAGTTTTGGAAAAAGGACTCCATGAGGATGTTCGAAAAGTGAAAATTAGCAAAGTTAAAACCATGATAGCTGTCCCGCAAAAAACCTTGAACAAACTAGCAGATAGAATCGAAAATGCTAAAAATACAATTGTGGTGGAGGAAAACGCTAGTTTTAATAATATTTTACTAATTGACGATGCAGTTGGCTCTGGCGCAACTCTTAATGAGACGGCTAGGAAAATTAGAGCCAAAAAGATTTGCAAAGGCAAGATTATTGGACTTGCCTTAACGGGTAGTTTTAAGGGTTTTGATGTAATAAGCGAGGTTTAATTATATGAAAAATGCCAAAAAAGTTATCGAATCTTTATTAGCCGGCACTGGTGTCACGCTCAACGGTGACAAGCCATACGATCCACAAATTCACAACGAAGAGTTTTACAGCGCTGTCCTGCGTGGTGGCTCACTAGCTCTTGGTGAGGCTTATATGGATGGCTGGTGGGACTGTGAAAAACTGGATCAGTTTTTTTACAAAGTATTATCAGCTGATTTGGACGAGCGGATTAAAAAGAATTGGGACATTATGTTAAAAATTGCTTGGAATTTTATTGCCAATCCCAGTCGTAAAGCCAAAGCCTTTGAAACCGGTGGCGGACACTACAACATCGGTAATGATTTGTACACCAAGATGCTAGACAAACGCATGACCTATACTTGTGGCTATTGGCAAACTGCTCAAAATCTAGATGAAGCACAAGAGGCAAAATTAGACTTAGTGTGTCGCAAAATTGCTTTGAAGGCAGGAGACAAGGTTCTAGACATTGGCTCTGGTTGGGCTAGCTTTATGGGTTATGCAGCTGAGAAATATAATGTAAGCGCTGTTGGGGTGACTGTTTCCAAAGAGCAAGCCGCTCTAGCTAGTGAGCGCTATAAAGACTATGCCGTAGAAACTAGACTGCAAGACTATCGTGATATCAATGAGCAGTTTGATCATTTGGTTTCCTTAGGCATGTTTGAGCACGTGGGCTATAGAAATTATCGCACTTTTATGAAAGTAGCACATAAAGCCTTGAAAGATAAGGGCTTATTTTTGCTACACACTATTGCGGGTAATCATTCAGTCAAAAAAACTGACTCCTGGATTGATAAATATATTTTTCCTGGTAGCATGTTGCCCTCGATGGCGCAAATTGGTAAGGCTGTGGAAGATTTGTTTGTGATCGAAGATGTTCATAATTTTGGGGCTGATTATGACAAAACTCTGATGGCTTGGTTTGCAAATTTTGATCAAGCTTGGCCAGGTTTGAAAGAAAAATATTCAGCCCGCTTTTATCGCATGTGGAAATATTATTTACTTTCTTGTGTGGCTGGTTTTCGGGCACGACGCATGCAGCTTTGGCAAATAGTTTTGTCTAAACGTGGCGTAGCAGGTGGCTATCAGACAGTGAGATGATAAATTAATCGAATTGGTTTTATTTTTTTGAGCCTGCTATAATATTAAATATAAAAGTAAATTATAAAAATATGGAGTTTGACTATACTATAAGTACAAGCAAAAGTTTTGATGTAACAGTTCAAGGCGTAGAAGCTGAAATTGCCAAAGTCGGTATGCGGGTTTTGTATGTTCATGATGTGCAAAAAGATTTAGCAGAGAAAGGGTTTCATCGAGAGCCAGTTAAAATTATTGAATTTTGTAATGCTAAATATGCCAATGAATTTTTGAAAGCGGATATTAAAATTAGCCTTTGTATGCCCTGCAAAATCAATGTCTACACTAAAGACGGGCAGACTTTTATTTCTGGCATGCGGCCGATCGTTTTACCACAATTTTTTCCACAAGCAAATTTAGGTGAACAGGCTTTAGAAATTGACCGCATTATTCAAAGTATTATTAATAATGTGAAATAGTTTATGAAAGGATTTTGTCAAAACATCGAAAAAGCTACTTTAGAAAATACTAATTTTCGTAAAATTTTATACTCTGGCCAGCATAGTCAATTAGTCTTAATGTCTTTAAAGCCTTTAGAAGAAATTGGCCTGGAAGTGCACGCAGAAAATGATCAGTTTTTCCGTTTTGAAGCGGGTATAGGCAAATGTATCATTGACGGCAATGAATATGAGCTCAAAGACGGTGTAGCTGTGATAGTCCCGGCTGGGGCAGAGCATAATATTATCAATACTTCAGCCACGGAAGATTTAAAAATGTATACTATTTATTCACCTGCTCACCACAAAGATCAAATAGTGCGTGCAACTAAACAAGAGGCTATAGACAATGAAGCAGATTTTGATGGTCAAACAACCGAGAACTAGCTATGAAAAAAATAGTTTTAACTGGCGGATCTTGTAGCGGTAAAACTTCTATTGCTTATTTATTAGAGCAGGCTTTTCCTGGTGAAGTGGTGGTCGTCAAAGAAGTGGCGACTACTTTATTAAAAGGAGATTTTCCCGTGCCACCAGCTGATCATGCTGATTTTGAAACTTGGCAAACATATTTTGAACAGGCGATTTTACCAGTCCAAATTGCTTTAGAAGATGCGCATGCGATGCTCGCTGGGCCAGAAGTAAAATTAATGATTTGTGATCGTGGCCTATTAGATGTCGATGCTTATGTGCCTGGTTGTAGCGCCGAGATTTTACAGCGCCACGGTTTGACTAGTACTAGTGCCCTAGATCGTTATGATTTGGTTATTCATTTAGTATCTTTAGCAGTCGCTGATCCAGAGAAATATGGTCAGATTGGCAATGAGTATCGTTTTGAGACTTTAGAGCGGGCGACGCAATTAGAGCATCGTTGTCAGGCGGCTTGGGCTAAGCATCCAAATCGCATTATCATCGATGAAGCAGATTGGTCAAAAAAGACTAATCAAGTCATCGAGTTAGTACGTGAATTTTTAGCTCGCCTAGATTCGGCGAAGCTGGATAAATAATTTTTTTAAAGAAAGCCCCGCGACGCGGGGCTTTCTGGCTTTATATAAAAGCTAGATAAAATGCTTTATAGCTGATATAATTTAGTCATATTAGTTTTAATGCTTAAAGAATGACAGGAGACCAGAGCACAACACAAATAGCACTCTTTCACAAACAAGAGATCAGAAAAACTATTCATAATAATGAGTGGTGGTTTGTGATTGTCGACGTGATTGCTGTGTTGACTGGCTCCATTCAACCAGATGGGTACTTAAAAGACATGCGTAGGCGTGATGTAGAATTGAATAAAGGGTGGGGGCAAATTGCCACCCCCCTTGTCATAGCTACAACTGGTGGTCAACAAAAGTTAAATTGTGCTAATGCTGAAGGAATTTTACGCATTATCCAATCAATCCCTTCACCCAAAGCCGAACCATTCAAACGCTGGTTAGCTAGGGTTGGTTATGAGCGAATGCAAGAGATTGAAGACCCAGAATTAGCGACCAAAAGAACGAGATTTTTATACAAAGCCAAGGGTTATCCTGACGCTTGGGTTGCCAAGAGAATGCGGGGTATCGAGGTGCGCGAAACTTTGACTGATGAGTGGCAAAAACGAGGCCTTAAAGAGCAAAAAGAATACGAAATATTAACTGCCGAAATATCCAAAGCTACTTTTGATATGACACCGAGTCAGTATAAAAAATATAAAAACCTGAAGAGAGAAAATTTGCGCGACCACATGGATGATTTGGAATTGATTTTCACGATGCTCGGTGAGGCTTCCACTACGGAAATTACCAAAGTAAAAAATGCACAAGGTTTTCCGGCAAACAGAGAAGCCTCAAAAAAAGGTGGTAGGGTGGCTGGTGATGCGAGAAAAAAATTAGAGAGAGAAACAGGAAAAAAAGTTGTCAGTAAAAATAATTTTCTCCCACCCAAAAAGAAAATTAAGAGAATTATTTAAAATATCCTTATGTTTTGGAAATTATATTTAACAGCCTTAGTGATTTTTATGCTGATCGACATGTTTTGGCTAGGCTTAGTTGCTAAAAATTTTTATCAGCAACAGCTTGGTTTTTTGATGAAAGCAAAAGCCAATTTATTAGCGGCTTTGATATTTTATTTTGTTTTTATGTTTGGTCTAGTAGTTTTTGTGATTGTTCCGGGAGTAGCCAAAGAGTCAGTCACAGACGTGATTATGTATGGTGCTTTGTTTGGTCTGGTGGGCTACTCTACTTACGATTTGAGTAATCTAGCGACTTTAAAAAATTGGCCTGTTTTAGTCACGCTAGTTGATATGCTTTGGGGCACCATGGCTTCTAGCCTAGTCGCTTTGCTCACTTGTTTAATCGCTTTAAAGTTTTTTTAATATATATCCCAAATAGTATTTCCCGCGTCGCGGGAAATAGCTAGGAGAAATATCGCGTGGTAATAGAGTATAATTATTATGTCAGGAAAAGTAGATAAAATTATCAAAGATTATGGCCCCTATCTAAATGATATTTGGCGTCGTGTTTATTATATTGCTATTTTTTTTATTATTTTATTTATCATTGGTTTTTTCTCGGCTGGCTATGTGATTAAGTTTTTCATCACCGCCTTTCATCTCAAAGATGTTGTGATTGCTGTCACTTCACCGCTACAATTTTTAGATGTTTCGGTTGACATTGCTTTATTTTTAGCTATTTTTGTGACCACTCCTTTTGCGCTTTATCAGTTTTACGCTTTTTTGAAGCCAGCAGTTTCCAAGAAAGAATTTAAAGCTTTATTTTGGACTTTGCCCCTATCTTTTTTCTTATTTGCCCTTGGTTTTGCCTATGGCTTTTTTACGCTTTATTGGGGCTTACAGATGCTCGCTAGTTTGAATGTTTCTTTTGGCTTACAAAATATTTGGGACATTGGTTTGTTTTTATCACAACTCGCTATCACCGCGGCTTTACTAGGGGTAATTTTTCAGTTTCCGATTATTATGTCTATTTTTTTAAAGTTTCAACTTGTCGACCGAGAGTTTTTAGTCAAAAAAAGGCGAGTAGCCTATGTCTTTATCATCATCATTGTTTCTTTACTTCCGCCGACAGATGGAGTATCATTATTGATAATGTCGGTGCCTTTGGTGGCTTTATATGAATTAACTATTTTGTATGATCGCCTTACTAATAAGCATTATAATTTTAATAAATAATTTTTAAAACTATGTTTGGACTAGGTACAAAAGAGCTTATCATCATCGCCATTATCTTAGTATTATTGTTTGGCGCTAAAAAAATTCCCGAGTTGGCCAATGGCATTGGTCAAGCAGTCAAAAATTTACGCCGTGGTTTTGGTGGTAATGCTGATGATCAAAATCAGGATAATAAAAAGAAATGAACTTCAATTTATCAAAAATAAATTGGCGTAAAGTTGGACTTTACTATGCCTCTGTTTTGTCAGTCGTGATGTTTATCAGTGGCTGGCTGGCTGCTAGCTTGCCAGAACATTTTGTGGCTAATATTTTGGTTTTACCGATATATTTTTATATTTGGGAAGCTACTTGGCGCTCAAGAAAAAAATAGTTTTGAAAGTTGAAGATTATATGTTATAATTTAGTTAAAGATTTTTTAATTAAGTTATAATTTATTAATTTTGAATGCCCGTCTTTTCTCTAAAAAATTTTTTCGGTTCAAAACCAAAACAACAAAAGAAAAATAATTTTTCGGTTGTTAAAAATTCTCCACAAATTAGTATAGACAAAGTGAACGACCATAAACGTCGTTTGTTTTTGAAATCTTTAGGTGTACTTGGACTTGGTGCACTTGGGGCTACTATGCTTCCGAAAAAAACTCATGCCTTAGTGATGGGTGGCACGCCAGCTACTAGTGTAGTAGGCCTCAAGGACGCTGATAATTTACGTATTACGCCAGCTAAAACCGGCCAGTTTCCCACAACTTTGACTGATCCGGGTGGAAATTTTAAAATTGCTATTTCAGAAGCAGTGGTTCCAGTGGGCTTGAAAAATGTGGCTGGCACCACTATCAATCCTGCCACCCAAGAAACTTTGGCTGCTCTAGCTACAGCTACAACCACTTTAAATACTACTAGTGCTACTTTGGCGACCGAAGATAGTTTGATTTTATTAAGGAGAATAGTGAAATTACTGGAAAGCAATGCGGTGGTTGATACTAGTAGGAGACAGAGAATTGTAGTTGACTCTGGCGCTATCACTGTATCTGGCTCTGTGACTGTGGCTACAATCACCTCTCTTAATCAATTAGCTGGTGTGGACTCTCGTTGGCAAATCATAGACTGGTCTAGACAATCTTATAATAGTAGCATCAGAGGCAATTTAACTTTTACATAAAAAGCAAAAAGTATGGCTTTTACAAATAATTTGAAACTACAAGTTGATTTACCAGTCTGGGAATGGTGTCGTTTTGCGCCAGCTGCTACTACAGCAGTTTCTTCGATGACGACAGGTAATAGCTTGGGAAATAAATATTTATACTATCAGCTCTCTGCTGCTCTTTATCGCTATGATACCAGAGCCGACTCTTGGCATCAGCTAGCTTCTGTACCAGTCACTACGCCGACTATCATGAATAACAATGTCCTTTCGAATGCAGTTGGGCATTATGGCCAGGCCATTGCTGGTGGAGCCAGTACTATTCAAATCGCTGGCTTGTCAGGTAGTGTTTTGGTTGATTATAAGATTCGTATTTTGAGTGGCACAGGAGCTGGACAAGAAAGAACCATTACGGCGGTATCGGCGCCAACTGTTCATGATCGAGGAGTCGTCACTACAGCTAGTGGTACGGCCGTTATCGATGCTTCAGTTACTGGTGGTATTGGTTTCAAACAATGGAAAGCCAATATATGGAAAAATTATCAAGTCAGAATTGATTTTGGTACTGGTAGGACTCAAGTCAGACCAATTCTCTATAATACTTTAAATACTTTGACTTTTTCTTATGTCAATCACATCACTATCAATCGTTGGGCCAATGTTCCTCTAGCAGTCAATACAGCTGTGGGCTCTTTGTATGTGATTGAAAGTCATCAAGTGACGGTCGATGTTGCTTGGGACACTGCGCCCGACGCTACTTCAAATTTTGTTATTTTATCTGGCGGTATTTGGAATATTACTCAAGGTACCACCGCTACGCCTTTCTTTTCTTTTGCCTATTATGATCGTTTGTCAGATGTTTGGTATCAAAAATCCACTCAATCTGGTTTAAAAACAGTGGTTTTTTTAGCAGCTTCAGATTTGCAAATGGAAAGATTTACCGAGTCTGGCGGCGCTACTGTGTCTGGCACAGCTACTGCTGGGGGCAATAATACTTTGACAAATACTGGTGTGACCATGATCGCTAATCAGTATATCAACATGACTCTGACTATCACTGGTGGCACTGGTAGTGGGCAGACTAGAAATATTCTTAGCGCCGATGCAGTATGCAAATTTTGAGCTAAGAATAGTTTTTGGTACTGGTCGTGGTCAAAATAGATCTATACTGTCTAACACAGCGACTGTTTTTAATGTCACTAATAATTGGGATACCATGCCTGACGCTACTTCTGTATATGCTCTTTATCGTGATGTCGGTAAAATCTTTCTGATTGGTGGTAATGACGCTGGCATGTTGCAATATTCACAAGAAACAGATCAGTGGACTACGGGTAAACAATTAGACGATGGTCAGTGTAATCAGCTCGCTTCAACAAAATCCGGCCAAGAGCCAATTGCCCTCACCTCTATCACCAGAACAGCTACTAGTATGGTGACAGCTGGCACAGTTTCGACAGCTGGTACAGGCTATAATGTTGATGACTTGTTAACCGTGGATGCTAAAGGTGGCATAGTAAGGGTTCTGACAGTTGACTCAACTAATGGTGCGGTCTTGACTGTTTCTTTAGAAACTTGTGGCACCGGCTATACTACGGGAGCTAAAGCTACCGTTGCTTCTCCGGTTACTGGCACTGGTTGTCAGATTACCTTAGGTGCTAGCGACATAGATTTTACGGAATTAGCCTTAGCTCCTATTGCGCATAATTATAAAATAGGTGATACAGTGACAATTTCCGGCGCCAATGGTGCTACAGCAGCAGAGTTTAACGGTACTTACACTATTTTAGGTATACCAGCACCAACCACCAATCTTTCTTTTAGCTATTGTTCAGTCGGTGATCCTGGTGCCGCTACCGCCACGATCCCTAATTCTCCCTCTACGACCCAGCTAGTAGATTGTACAAAGAACTGGGCAGTCAATGAACATGTGGGTAAATTAGTTCAACTTTCAAGCAACGTTGTGTTATCAGTTGGCCAAGTGAGACGTATAGTTTCAAATACCGCCACCACTTTGGTTTGGACCTTAGCGGCCACTGCACCAGTCAATGGCACGACTAAATATGTGATTGAAGATATCAAGCCCTTTGGTACCGACCGAACACCGATGGGAGTGATTGGCGGTGGCACCGAAGGCTTTGCTACTAGTGGTTCCACTACCACTTTAGTAGACACTAACAAAAATTGGGAACTAAATTATTGGTCAAGGACCGCTCAACGTTATGTGCGTATAGTTGAGGGTACTGGAGTTGGCACAGAAATAGCTATTACTTCAAATACTGCCACGACGCTGACATTTGCCGCTCAAGCATTTACCGTAGATACTACTACTCGTTATGTCATCATGGATACTTTTGGCACCGCCACTGCTGGTAGTACTACAGTGCTCACAGACACGACCAAAAATTGGGGAGTAAATCAGTTTACCAACAAAAGAGTCAGATTTTTATCAGGCACTTCACAAGGCAATGAATACATCATCACTGCTAATACTGCCAATACCTTGACCTATGCTTTGGGTACAGCACCAGACGTTTCTACTGCTTATGCTATTTTAGAAGCTACTCCAAAAGCTAATGGCATTCATTTGGATTGTATCCATAATTCAAGTAACACAGCTTTAAATAATAAATACATGTACGCTTGGACTGGCACCGCCACCTCTGAACTTTCTCGTTATGATATCAATACCGAGCATTGGGAGCGCATTTCTTATTTTCCACAAACAGAAACCATGACGACTGGCGCCTCATATTGCTATGATGGTGTGGATCGCATATATTTTGTCCAAGGTATCACAACTACAGCCAAAGTAATGTATTATGATTTAGTCAAAAATATTGTTGTGCCTTCTTCACAGTTTCCTTATGGTATGGGCGCGGCTGTATCGGGCAATCGTATGGAAATTATTGAAACCGACGATGGTCTGAAATACTTATATTTAATGAGAAACACTGGTACGGAAATGTGGAGGACATTATTATATTGGTAAAGATTAATTTTGAGATTATATGAATATAAATTATTTGATAGAATTACTCACTAATCGTCTAGGGTCTTTAAATTTAGCCAAAGACCAGGCTTTTTCCGCCGGCGATTTAGAGCGTATTAATACACTGGAGACTGAAATATTTGGGGTGGAAGATACTCTGGCAAAATTAAATTTATTGCAGAGCGTTTCTCAAGACGTAGCTTTGACCAATACTACTTTAGTAGAAGCGATGAAAATGCAGACCAATACTATTAGTAATGGCTCGACTGCTTGTATGAGCGAGTATGATATTTCTACTTACGCCACTGACCCTCTTCATGAACAAAAAATTGCCGACATCTTGTCTTTTATGGGGCCAATGATTAGCCCAGAAGTGATAGATGCCTACATTGATACCGAAGCTATTGCTAGTCCTTTGACTGGTGCGATGATTTTAAGCGCTGCTCAACAATACAACGTTGATGTT
>LBRC01000021.1 GCA_000991205.1 Parcubacteria group bacterium GW2011_GWA2_36_10
GAAAAACGCGTGCTATTATTTGGCACAATAAAATAATTTTTCACTATCGGACCTTCTAAATTACCAATAGTAATATCCGCTGAATTCAAAAAATCTTTGATTTTTAAAAAAGGGTAAGCTTCATCTTTGCTTTTTTTACTCAAAAAATCTACGTGCCGAGCCAGCATAATATCACCAGTAAAAATAAAACTCAATGACTTTGGCTCCTCTACTTTAGGCTCGATAATTGCTGGCGTAGAAGTGACTATTTTTTTTACTACTACAACTTGTTTTTGTTCGACTAATAAATTATTACTGGTCTTGGCTCGCCTCGCTATGGCTTCGTCGGAGCGGGCTAAAACTAAAGCGCCCACCAGACAGGTGAGGCCTAAAATAAATAAAATAATCGATAATTTAATTCTGTTCATCTTGCGTGCTGACAATGGTCAGGCTTAAAAGCAAGAAAAATAATAAGCTCAAATCGTTTTTAAAATAAGGCGCATCGACTAGACCCTGCACAAAGACAACTAACCAAGACAAACTTAAGGGCCAAGCTAAATAATGTTTGGCTAAAAATAATTGTTTTAAATCTTTAGTTATTAAATAAATAAAAACTAAAAATAATAATAAACCTAAAATTCCCAGCTCCACCCAAAAATTTAGAAAAATATTATGAGGATATAAAAATATTTCCAGCCAAGTGATTTGATGATATTGGGCAAACAATGTCTGGTAGCCATTTAAGCCCGCTCCAAAAAACCAATGCTCTTTTAACATCAATAGAGTTTCTTGCCACTGTAAGCCACGGATAGCTAGTGAGCTAGTGAAATGACTAACCGCCGGATGAAACAAATCATTAAAGGCGGTGAGGAAATAGTTTTTTAAGGCCGAAAAGAAAACTAAATATAAAGCTAGACCCAAGAAAAAACCTTGCTGCCACTTAGTTTTTAGTTTAAAGAAAACAAAAATAAATAGAGCACAAGCTAAGGCTAAAATCGCCGCTTCGCTTTTAGTCATCAAGACTAGCCAAGTGCCAGCCAAAACGTTTAATAGAATAGCCCCTCTGTTCCAGGAAGAGAGCGTATTTTTTAATTCAAAAATATAAGCGAATAAAAAGGCGAGGAGTGGCGCTACTAATAAAGTGACGGCATTAGGATAAGAAAAAACAGCGGTTAATCTTTTGATGTTGGGATAATTATAGGCTGCGGGTAGTCTCCAGTCCGTAAAATACTGATAAAGGGCAACGACGCTTAAAAATAAAATTAAAACAGCGAAGCTGTTAAAAATAATAGCTCGATTTTTTTTGCCCTTAGCCAGCTTCGCCGAATCTAGGCGAGCTAAATCTAACACTAAAAAACTAAATAAAATTGGTTCGAGAAAATAAGCACGCCATAAGCCTAAAGAGCTGAAATTAAAATGATACATTAAAGCCATGAGAGAAACCGCTAACCAAGCAGCGAGCCATAGACGCCAATACTTAGGCAGGGTGAGCACCCCGCGAAGCGGGGTCTCCCTACGGTCGAAAAACCAGACAGCAAATAAAACTAAAAACATCAGCTCAAGTAATGAACTTGGTAAGCCAAAGAAATTAAAGCGCCAGCCATAGCTGGGCAGTAAAACAATTAAAACAGCTAAAGCTAAAATACGGCTGCGCCAAGCAAGTGCAAAAAATAAAATGATAAGAGGAATTAATAAGAAATTTATCATTAGTCAGTTTTAGTTAGTATTTTTTTTAATAGCTCTTTACTGATGCCGCGGGTGACGTATAAAACTATCACGTAAACCAAGCTAGCTACTATAATAGACAAAATAAAAGAATAGCTAAAAACAAATTTCCCTAAAATAAAAGCCAAGCAGCTGGCTAAAACAGTTTTGAAAAAAACTGGTGAAAAAAATTTTAAAGGCAAGTGTTTTTTAATAACTAAATAAGCAAAAAACCAAAGTAAAAGCTCTACCAAAACTGTTAGCCAAGCGGCAGCGGGTGCTCCGTATTTAGGGATAAAGATAAAATAAGTACTTAGGCCAACTATTGCTGCGATAAAAAAATACTTGACCATTTCTTTTTGCTTGTTGATAGCAACGACAAGGTAGCTAAAAAAAGTACCAAAATAAATAGCCACGGTGGCGATGATCAAAATATTTAACAATGGCCCAGAGCCAGCATAATCACGACCAGCTAATAAAATCATCAAAGGTTTACTCACTAGCCAAATGTTGACTAAAATCAAACCACTTAAAATCACAAAAAAATCAAAAACATGCTGACTTAAAATTTGTAGTTGCTCCCAATTCTTTTGTAAATAATGTGCCGTAAACAAAGGCACAATCAAACTCATAAACATGTGCGGAAAAGTAGCTAAAACTTCTAATACTCGATATGGCGCGCCGTATAATCCTACCACTTCAGCTGGAGCATAAGCTGATAAAACTAAAGTGTCGGCTTTAAAATAAACTAAATTCAAAACCGTGGTCAAGGCTAGCGGCCAAGTAGTAATAAAAACTTTTCGCCAATAGGAAAAGTCAAAAGCAAAATGTAATTTGACAAATTTACGTAAAAATATAATCAGCAAAATCACGCCTAAGGCTTGAGTGAAAGAATGCCAAGCTAAAACACTACGTAAACTGCCAGTATTAAAAAATAAATAAAACAAAATAAAACAATAAACACTTTTATTTAATAAGTCGGCAATAGCAACTAGTGGCATAGCTAGTTTTTTAGCAAAAACAGCGGCTAGAGTAGAAACTAAACTTTGTAAAAAGAAAGTCAAAATAAAATAAATTAGATTAGTTTTTACTTCTGGGGCATAGGGGAAAAAGATGATAGCAATTGGCGCTAAAACCAAAACTATTAGTGACGCAAAAAAACGAATCGTAAAAATATTGTTTACTATCTTGCTCTCTTGCTCTGCTTTTTCAGCAGTGGAAATCTCTCTTAGCAAAGTCAAATATAAGCCTAAGTCGGCTAAAATCATGAAGGTCTGGGCAAAAGCAAAAATAGTAGTATAAAAACCAAAAGAGGTAGTGCCCAAAATACGGGTAATTAAAGACAAGTTTAAAACGCCAATTAAAATGCTAATGGCCCTTAAAATAACCTGCCATAAAGTGTTCGAAAATATCTTATTTGCCGTAGACATTATTTTTACTCGATCTCGCGAGATTTATATTCGCTCCAAACTTTTTTCTTGATATCAGCTAATAGTTGTTTATTCTCTTTTAAATAAGCCTTAGCGTTTTCACGACCAACGCCCAGCTTGATATCGCCATAACTATAAGAATTACCGGACTTGGTGATGACATCAAAACTCAAGCCAACATCCAAAACATCACCAGCCACGGAGATACCTTCATTGTACATGATATCAAAAGTAGTGCCTTTGAATGGGGCGGCGACTTTATTTTTGACTACCTTAGCATTGACTTGGTTGCCGATGATTTTTTCTGCTTGTTTGATTTGAGCAGAACGTCTGACTTCGATACGGACAGAAGAATAAAACTTTAAAGCATTGCCACCCGGAGTTGTTTCCGGATTACCAAAAAATACACCGATCTTCATCCTAATTTGATTGATAAAGACGATGATGGTATGGCTCTTACCGACGATACCAGCCAGCTTACGCAAAGCTTGAGACATGAGTCTGGCTTGTAAGCCCATGTGTGAGGCGCCCATCTCACCTTCGATTTCTGCCTTGGGTACTAGAGCAGCCACCGAATCAATAACAATCACATCGATGCCGCCGGAGCGAACCAAGGTCTCGACGATTTCTAAAGCTTGCTCACCAGTATCTGGCTGAGAAATAAACAAGTCATCGATATTGACACCGATTCTTTTGGCGTAGTCAGGATCAAGAGCGTGCTCCGCATCCACAAAAGCAGCTACTCCACCTTGTTTTTGCACTTCGGCGACAATATGTTGAGCTAGGGTGGTTTTACCAGAAGCTTCTGGTCCATAAATTTCAACTATTCTACCTTTTGGTATACCGCCGACTCCCAAAGCAATGTCTAGTGAGAGACAGCCAGTTGAAACTACCTCGACATTCATCGCCTTGGCTTCACCCAATTTCATGATCGAGCCTTCGCCAAAGCGACTACGAATCTGATTGATCGCATTTTCAGTAGCCGTATTAATTTTTGTTGTTTGTTTTTTAGCTTCTTTGTTTTCGTTTGCCATATGATTCTTTCTTTCTTGAGCAAAAGGCCTGATTTTGCTGAATATCTAATTAATTAGTTTGTATAAATCCCGCTACTTCTTCGCGTAAAATATTTAAATAAATCGTCTGTGTTTTACTATGCTTCTTTTTAGCATTTATTTCTAAATTATTCAAGCCGATGCTTAAGGCTACATTAGTTTTAAAATTTCCTTGTTCATCTAATAAGACTAATTCATTGTTAATAAACAATTGCACTTCTGGCTCGCTCTTACCCTCAATATCTACCGAGCTGGCACCAGTTTTTAAATCAGCGCTAGGAGAAAAAATTTCTACTTTCGGTGGAGAAATAATATTATTTATTTCCCAGACCAAATAGCTCAAGGCTAATAACACAACTGCAGCTAAGAGTATTTTTCTGACAAGGTGCGGGCCTAAATATTTAGCAAATTTATTTTCTTTTTTTAATTCTTCATCTTTAAATTGATCACCCACTACTTTTTCTTTTTTATAGTCACTTAATAATTCGCGACTCGGTAAAGCTAAAAAGTCTGCGTAAAGCTTAAGCCAGGTGCGAATATAAATTTCACCAGGCAAGGCTTGATAATCACCAACTTCTAAATGTTCTAGGTATTTAATTTGAATTTTAGTAGCGGCCGAAACTTGCTCCAAGCTCAAGCCCTGCTCTTGTCTACTTTGTTTCAAACGATTGTTAACTGTTTGTCCTTGGCTGATTGTTTTTCTTTGAAAATTTACCATGGTGTACTTAAAATTTTCTAGCTTGCACCTCTTCTGCTAAATCATCTTCTTCATCTAGCAAACTTTCTTCGTCGTTAACTTCACCTAAATCTGTTTCGTCTAATTCAGTCGAAAAATTTTCTTCTAGCTCATCTTGGGAAACTAAAACTTCTCTGGGTTTGGCACCATCACCAGGGCCCACTACACCCATTTCTTCCAAAATATCTAGTAGTCTGGCAGCTCGCGCATAGCCGACGCGCAAACGTCTTTGCAAAAGCGTGGCCGAAGCTTTGCCGGCTTTAATCACCGCCTCTTTAGCCTCCATGGTCAAATCATCTTCGTAGTCATTGCCACCGGAGCTTGAGCCCATGACGCCATGTGAGTGACCAATCTTTTCTACTATCTTTGGATCATATTCTGGCTCACCACCTTGAGATTTGATATAGTCAATCACGGCACTAATTTCTTCATCTGACACATAAGCGCCTTGAATACGGCCGGGGTGAGTGAGTTCAGCGGTCATAAACAACATATCACCTTTGCCTAGCAGTTTTTCTGCCCCAGCCGAATCAATAATTGTACGAGAGTCAATATTTGAAGCGACCGAAAAAGCAATACGCGAAGTAATATTGGCTTTGATCAAACCAGTGATAACGTTAGTCGATGGTCTTTGGGTGGCTAAAACTAAATGAATACCGACGGCACGAGCCATTTGCGCCAAACGAATAATAGCCCCCTCTACTTCTTTAGCGGCGGTTTGCATCAAGTCAGCTAACTCGTCGATGATGATCACGATATATGGTAGTTTATTGACAATCACCGCACTGTTATAGCTCTCTAAATTTCTTTTGTTAGCAGCTTGTAAAAGCTTATAGCGTTGCTCCATTTCCGAGACAGCCCAACGTAAAGCATTGATAGTTTTGTCTGGCTCATTGATGACTGGTGTGAGTAAATAGGGAATATTATTATAAACTGAAAGTTCCACGCGCTTGGGGTCAACTAAAATAAACTTTAATTCGTCGGGTGAGTTTTCATAAATCAAACTTAAAATAATATTATTGACACAAACAGATTTTCCCGAGCCAGTCGCCCCGGCGATTAATAAATGTGGCATGTTGCCTAAGTTAGCTAGCTTCGGTGTGCCGGCGACATCTTTACCAAGAGAAATAAATAAATTATTTTTACGTTTACGATATTCATCACTTTCTAAAATTTCTCTCAACTTTACGATTGAGACGGTCTGATTTGGTACCTCAATGCCCACTAAAGATTTTCCAGGAATAGGGGCTTCAATTCTCAAGGGGTGCGCAGCTAAAGCTAGAGCTAAATCATTTTGTAGAGTCAAAATATGAGCCAGCTTTACACCTTCGGCTGGACGCAAAGTATACTGGGTGACTGTTGGTCCGACATTGACATCCGACATCTCTACTTCGATGCCAAAGTTTTCTAAAGTCTTTTTGATCTTGGCCATGTTGGCGTCGATATCACCGGACATTGGTTTGGAATTGGAGTAAGTCAGAAGCTCGAGTGGCACGATAATCTTACGTGGCTTTTTAGCTACTGCTTGCTCAACTACTTCTTCTTGACTAGCCTCTGCTTTGTGGACGAGTATAGCGACTTCTTCTTGGCTGTTTTCTTCAGTACTAAACTCTTCTTCTTCACTGATTTCTTCCGGCACATCTTCTTCACCACCGCTAGGCAAAAGCTTTTCTTTTAAGATACCCAAGGCCTTAGCTCTATCTACCATAGCCCTAAAAGAAGTATTAAAGCCTAGTAAAATACCAATGGTCAATAAAGCCAAGAGAGCAACGAGTGCGCCCCAAAAACCTAAAAATTGCTGGGCGAGCTTGCCTAGACCATAGCCTAAAGCACCACCACCACTACCCAGAGAAACTACGTCTTGGTATTCAGCTGCACCAACAAAAAAATCAAATAAAGCACAAAAAGAGGCTAGTACTAAAGCTAAACCAAAATAATTGCTAAGCTTGAGCAAATATTTTTCGCTATTCAATAAAGCATAGCCTAAAAATAAAAGTAAAATTAAAAAAAGCCAAGACTAAAAATATCACCACAATCGCAATACCGCGTTTAGTTTCTGGAGACAAAGTCCAGTGACCAATATAATTTTCATCTTCGCTGATCTCGCGTCTATTTCTGCCTAATTTTTCTCTTTTTCTTGCCATATTTAGAGTTTTATTTTACTTTAAACATAGTATATTTTAGCATATTTAAAGAAAAAACAAAAACCCCGCCGAAGGCGGGGAATTTATATTCACTAATTTAGATTACACAACAAACTCAAATACTTTTACGTTATTTTTCAAGACCTTGCTCATGCCATCGCTTTCGATGGCTAGTTCATAGTGAGATTGGAGGTTAAGCCAAAATTGTGCTGAAGTATTAAAATATTTAGCTAGACGTAAGGCTGTATTAGCACTAATAGCTCTGGAGCCATGAATAATTTCATTAACTCTTCTGGGCGCAACATCAATGTCTTTTGCTAAACGATATTGACTGATAGCAAAAGGAATTAAAAATTCTTCATTTAATATTTCACCCGGATGAATTGGTTTTATTTTTTTAGTCATAATATTATTAAGAATTTGACACGTACCAAGTGGCTTTGCCCTTACCAATGGCTTTGATAATTTTAATCTTTTTTAATTTCTGTAATTGTAATTGAGCGCTTCGTTTAGGGCAAGACAAAACATCTTCGACGTCTTTAGTAGAAATCCGCCCGACTTGATCGATAAAATCAATTATTTTTAACTGTTCAGGACTAAGATAAATTGGTGCTTTTATTTTTTCATCAACATCACGAGTGGATAATGACAAAATTCTATTTTTTACCTCATCAATCTCATTTTTAAATCCTTTGGTAAAATATTCTAGCCACGAAGTCGCGTCTCTTTTTCTTTCTTCGTATGTTTTTCCTAAATTAATTGCTTTATAATAAGCCGGCCGGTTGGTATTATAATAATCTTCTAAGGCAAATAAACGACGAAAGTCATAGCCTCGCTGATAAAGCACTAGCGTAGCCAAAGCACGCGCTGTACGACCATTGCCGTCATTAAATGGGTGAATAGCAGCAATTTCTAAATGAGCAATCGCTGCTACTAGCACGGGATTAATTTCTAAGTCTTTGCTATCTTTTAGCCAAGTAATAAAATCTGCCATTAATTTTGGCACTTGTTTTGCTTCTGGTCCAGTATAGAGAGTTTCTTGTGGTTCTCCAAATTTTCGACGCACTACATAAATTGGCCCCGGCCGATAATGACCACAATATTGCGGGGCTAAAGTTTTGTCAGTGACTAATTTATGAATTTGTAAAATTACTTTTTCGCTGATTGCTTTTTTATCGCTTACAATCTTCTCAATATACTTCAAAGCGGCTAGATAATTTTTTACTTCATAAATATCCCTATCAGGTGCGTCTATTTTTTTCTTGGCATACAAGGCTTCAACTTGTCCCATATCTAAACCATTGCCTTCTATTTCAGTAGAGTGGTGCGTCATACGAATGACAGCCTGGCGACGTAGACGCAACTCTTGTTGAGGAAGTATTTTAGCACGACCAATTATGCCCTTAGCTTCAGCGATAGCTGTCAAGTTGAGTAAAATTTTATTATTTAATTTATACTTTGGATCAAACATACTCCTTACTATATAAATAGTATAGCATAAAAAAACGAATCGCGCAAGATACGCGCAAGATACGCGCAAACAAAAATACCCCTTTGTCATCCTCGCGAAAGCGGGGAAAGGGGTGTTTTGATAAATTTTATTTTTCTAAACTTTCTGCATAGCCAGTACCAGCTGGGATCTTGCGACCAATGATAACGTTTTCTTTCAAGCCTCTTAAGTGATCTACTCGGCCGGTGATAGCGGCGTCAATTAATACTCTGGCAGTTTCTTGGAAACTAGCAGCGGATAAGAATGAATCAGAGGTCAAAGAAGCTTTAGTGATACCCATCAACAAGACATCGCTAGTAGCTTGTTTGCCTTTGTTGATCAAATTTGCTTCTTTAAACTGTGTTTGCGTGATGGTTTCACCAGGTAATAATTCAGTGTCGCCAACATCGCGGACAAAGACACGAGAGAACATTTGTTTGACGATTAATTCCACGTGTTTGTCATCTAAGTTCTGTCCTTGAGAGGAATAAATATGTTTAATCTCGGCAATAATATATTTTTGCACAGCCAACTGACCTTTGTGTTCATAGAGCTCTTGCAGGTCCACGCTACCCTCGGTCATTGGCTGACCTTCTTCGACTAGTTCACCATTTTTGATCCAAAGATTGTAGCCACCGGGAATAATCACTTCCACTTCTTCACCGGACTTGACCGAGACGCTTAATTTATCGTCTTTGATTTTTACTATTCCACCTAGGTTAGTTTTTTCTTCTTTTTGGTTGATAATAAATAAAGTTTGTCCTGGTTTTACTTCTTGGCCGTCTGAAACTTTTACTTGAGCTGATTCTTCGATTTCAAAATTTTCCGTGCGCGCATTTTGAGTTTTTATTTTCAAAATACGATTATCTTTACTAACTAATTGTTCAGTGCCACTTAATAACACTTGGCCCATGACTGGTGCTAAAATAGATTTCTTCTTTGGTGGACGAGCTTCAAATAACTCTTCTACGCGAGGTAAACCTTGAGTCACATCAGCTTCAGAAGCTACACCACCAGTATGGAAAGTACGCATGGTCAACTGTGTACCCGGCTCACCAATACTTTGAGCAGCGATCACACCAACAGCCGTACCGAGCTTCACTAAGTCATTATAGCCCAAATCATAGCCATAACATTTTTGACACACACCCCGTAAAGCACGACAAGTCAAAACTGAACGAATCTTAATCGACTCTGGATCAATTTTTTCGATCTTGTCGGCAATTTCTTGACTGACTAAAGTACCTTTTTTAATCAAGACTTGCTTAGTTTTTGTGTCAATAATGCCTTCGGCCAAAACCCGACCAACCACACGGCTAGCCAGACTTTCGTTAAGCTCTTTACTCTCACCCTTGGTCATCACTAAACCCTCGGTGTCTTTACAGTCAGTTTCTAAAACAACCACGTCTTGAGAAACATCGACTAAACGACGAGTTAAATAACCAGCATTAGCGGTACGCAAAGCAGTGTCTGACAAACCCTTACGAGTACCATGAGTAGAAATAAAATACTCCAAAACATCTAAACCTTCTTGGAAGTTGGCTTTGATAGGCAGCTCGATAATATCACCAGCTGGATTGATCACCAAACCTTTGATACCCATGATCTGAATCATCTGTGACCAAGAGCCACGAGCGCCAGAGTTAATAATAGTGGTGATAGAGTTATCGGCCTTGAAAACATCTTTACTTTGATCAGTGATTTGATTTTTAATATCTGACCAAACTTCAATGACTTTGATATATCTTTCTTTGTTGGTAAGTAAACCTTGGTTAAATTGTTCTCTGATGATTTCTACTTTTTTCTCACCTTGAATAATCAGGTCTTTTTTATTGTGTAGTTTCGGAATATCTCCCATGCCCCAAGAAAAACCAGAGGCGGTAATATATTTAAAGGCAATGTCTTTGATACGATCTAGGGCATCGACAGTTTCATCGCCAGAAAATGAACGGAAAATTTCCGCCACGATTTTTCCCAAACCTTTTTTGTCTAAAGTTTTGTTGACAAAAGCTAAACCAGCTGGTAATTCTTTGTTAAAAATCACACGACCAACTGAAGTGGTGATGATGGCGTTATCAGCTCGAGCAACCCGAACTTTAATCAAATCTTGCAACCCGATTAAACCCAAGGCATAAGCTTTTTCTGCTTCATTTTCATCGGCAAAAATCTTTTTGACTTCAATGCCTTCGGGGACAAAGGTTAGATAATAAGATCCCCAAACAATGTCTTGGTTTGGCACGACCACTGGATCGCCAGTAGCTGGCTTTAACAAGTTTTTAGAAGACAACATGATGTTGGCTGCTTCGTCTTTAGCTTCTTCAGTCAAGGGCACGTGGACAGCCATTTGGTCACCATCAAAGTCAGCGTTAAAAGCGGTACAAACTAAGGGATGTAACTGAATAGCTTTGCCTTCGATTAAAATTGGCTTAAAAGCTTGGATACCTAAACGGTGCAAAGTTGGTGCCCGGTTTAACAAAACATGCGCGCCAACAATAATTTCTTCTAAAATATCCCAGACTTCAGCGTGTCCAGCTTCGATATATCTATTAGCCGAGCGGACATTATGCACTAATTCTCTTTCAATTAATTTAGCGATGACAAATGGTCTGAATAATTCCAAGGCCATGGTTTTTGGTAAGCCACATTGGAATAATCTTAGGTGAGGGCCAACGACGATGACGGAACGACCAGAGTAGTCGACACGCTTACCAAGTAAGTTTTGACGAAAACGTCCTTGCTTACCTTTGAGCATGTCAGCAATACTTTTCAACATGCGTTTTTGTCCAGTCGAAGAGGTGACAGTTTTGCCATGACGAGCATTATTGTCTATCAAGGCGTCAACTGCTTCTTGAAGCATGCGCTTTTCATTTCTTTGGATAACTTCTGGAGCGTTAAGCTCTTTTAATCTCTTTAAACGGTTGTTGCGGTTAATCACACGACGATATAAATCATTCAAATCAGAAGAAGCAAAACGTCCACCATCTAGCTGCACCATTGGGCGCAAATCTGGTGGGATGACAGGCACCGCGGTCATGATCATCCACTCGGGACGAATTTTATTGGAAATCAAACTTTTAATTAAACGAGAACGGCGAATTAATTTCTTTTGTTTGGAAGGAATGGCTTTTTGAATTTCAGTGTCTAGAGCTAGAGAAGCTTTTTTCAAATCAATTTTCTTTAACAATTCTCTGACCGCTTCCGCGCCGATGCTGGCCTCAAAGACATGACCATAGCGCATGGATAAGTCCTGATATTTTGTTTCAGAAATTATTTGTAATTCATGTAATTCTTTCAATTCTTTCAGGGCAGTCTCGGCGGCTTCTTCTAAGGTCTGTAGTTTATCGATTTTTGCCACATTCAAATCAATCAATTCTTTTTCGATTTGTTTTTCTACTTTGTTAGCTGATTCGCCCTGGCTTAAAGACTTGGCTTTACGATTATTGATTTCTTGGGCGCGTTGATTAAACTCATTGTCGATTTGTTTACGCTTAGTTTTTAATTCGGTTTGAATTTGTTCAATAGTTTCTTTACGAGCTGCTTCATCCACATGAGTGATCACAAAAGAAGCAAAGTAAATAACTTTTTCTAAAGCCTGCACACCCAAATCTAGCACTAGACCAATTTTAGATGGAATACCACGTAAAAACCAAATATGAGAAACAGGCGCCGCTAAATCAATGTGACCCATGCGTTCACGACGCACCACTGCGCGTGTCACTTCTACGCCACACTTATCACAAACCACTCCTTTGTAGCGAATGCGTTTGTACTTACCACAATAACATTCCCAATCTTTGGAAGGTCCAAAAATCTTTTCGCAAAACAAACCATCTTTTTCTGGCTTTTGAGTACGATAGTTGATCGTCTCTGGTTTCACGACTTCGCCGTGTGACCACTCATGGATATCGTCAGGAGAAGCAAGTTTTAATTTGATGGCATCAAACTCTAAAACTGTGCTTTGCTCTGGCAACATAAAAGTAGTTTTGGTTGATGAAGGAGTAGGCATAATAATTATTTCTTATTTACTCTTATTATTTTGTTTCCTCTACTTGCTTTTCCCCCGCTACGCGGGGGAAAATAAGTTACCGGAAGGGGAAATAATTTGTAATATATTATAAACTTTATTCTTTACTATTTTCGCTGACTTCAGCGAGACCATCTTCTTCAGTGATGACGATTGGCGCTTCGGCCGCTAAGGCTTCAGCGACTACTTCATCGATATCTTCTATTTTCTTTTCGCGTTTACCGATCAATTCTACTTCTAGACCTAGGCCTTTAAGCTCGCGAACCAAAACATTGAATGATTCCGGAATATTTAAGCGGTTAATTGGCTGGCCCTTGATGATAGCTTCATAAGCTTTTGATCTACCTGGTACATCATCAGACTTGATAGTCAAAATTTCTTGTAAAGTATTGGAGGCACCATAAGCCTCTAGCGCCCAGACTTCCATTTCACCAAAACGCTGGCCACCAAACTGTGCTTTACCACCTAATGGCTGTTGAGTAACTAGTGAATAAGGTCCAATAGAACGTTGGTGAATTTTTTCTTCTACCAAGTGATTTAGTTTTAACATGTAGGCAATACCAGTGGTTGTTTTGTGGTGAAAAGCTTCGCCGTTGCGACCATCATACAGCTGAACTTTACCGTCAGCTGGCCAGCCGGCTTTGACTAATTCTTCTCTAATAGTTTCTTCTTTGACACCGTTTAAAGCCGGAGTAGCTACTTTGTAGCCTAAAGTCTTAGCAGCCAAGCCTAAGTGAGTTTCTAATAACTGACCCAAGTTCATACGAGAGATAACGCCCAATGGATTTAAAATAATGTCCACTGGAGTACCGTCAGCTAAAAATGGCATATCACATTCTGGAATAACACGAGAAATGACACCTTTGTTACCATGACGTCCAGCCATCTTATCACCGATTTGTACTTTACGTAATTGCGCAATCGTCACTTGGACGCTACGGATCACGCCGGCTGGTAATTTGTCGCCATTGTCGCGAGCAAAAATCTTGACATCAATTACTTTGCCACGTTCACCATGTTTTAAGTATAAAGAACTGTCTCTGACATCTTTGGCTTTTTCGCCAAAGATAGCGCGTAATAATTTTTCTTCAGCTGATAATTCGGTTTCACCTTTAGGAGTAATCTTACCAACTAAGATATCACCAGAAGCAACGTTGGCACCGACACGCACCACACCTTCGTGATCTAAGTCTTTTAATTTTTCTTCGCTGATGTTTGGAATGTCGCGAGTTATTTGTTCTGGCCCTAGTTTTGTATCCCGGATATCAATAGAGTAATCTTCGATGCTGATAGAAGTATAGCGATCATCTTTGACGACGCGTTCAGAAATCAAAATAGCATCTTCATAGTTACCGCCATCCCAAGTCATGTAGGCAACGAGCATGTTTTGACCTAGGGCTAATTCACCTTGATCAGTAGCTGCACCATCGGCTAGTGCTTGTAATTTTTTTACTTTGTCGCCTTTATCCACGATCGGATGTTGATTCATACTAGTGGAGGTATTAGAGCGGGCAAATTTTTGTAAGTTATAAGAAAAGGCTACGCCGTCTTTATTGGTCACCTCTACTTTGTTACCGTCAACGTAAGTGACTTCGCCATCTTCTTTGGCAACCACTACTTGTCCAGAATCTTGAGCGGCTCGAGCCTCGATACCAGTACCAACGATTGGGGCTTGTGGGCGAATCAAAGACACAGCTTGACGTTGCATGTTTGTACCCATCAAAGCACGCACCGCATCATCGTGTTCCAAAAATGGGATCAAAGAGGTGGCAATACTGATGATTTGATTTGGCGCGACATCTAATAAATCAATTTTTTCTACTTTATCAAAAGCCGGCGAGCCGTGCACTCTTAATTCTGCATAATCGCTAATAAAAAATCCTTCAGCATCTATCGGCACAGTGGCCGCGGCAGTATTATATTTTTCTTCTTCAAAAGCATCAAGATAAACAATCTCATTTGTCACCTGTGGTTTGACGGAAATAAATTCTAGGTCTTTTTCTTTGACTAATAGCTTGGCTTGACTTTCGCTGATTGCTTCACCAGCTTTGACAATGTTTCTAATATCAAGTCTGCTAATTTTACCAAGGGTGTGTTTTGGATCATTAGGAATATTATTTAAAACTTTTCTAAAAGGAGTTTCGATAAAACCAAAATCATTAACCCGAGCATAGGCTGACAAATGTCCGACTAAGCCGATATTTGGGCCTTCGGGAGTGGCGATCGGACAAATACGTCCATAGTGAGTACGGTGCACATCACGGACTTCAAAGCCAGCGCGCTCACGAGAAAGTCCTCCGGGACCCATAGCAGACAAACGACGCTTATGTTCTAGCTCTGCTAAAGGATTGACTTGGTCCATGAATTGAGAAAGCTGTGAGCTCATGAAAAATTCTTTGATGGCGCCGATGACTGGGCGAGCGTTGATCAATTGGTTTGGGGTGATATTATTGATATCCAAAGTACTCATACGATCACGCACGATTCTTTCCATGCGAGCTAAGCCGACGCGGAATTTATTTTGGACTAATTCACCCACTGCGCGGACACGACGATTACCCAGGTGGTCAATGTCATCTGGATCAGCTTGACTTAAATTTAAACTAATAATTTCTTTAATTACTAAAATCAAATCTTCACGGCGTAAAACCCGAGTGTCTTTGTTGTTGGGAATATCTAAAGAAAAGCGCGCGTTGATTTTGTAGCGTCCGACACGACCAAAATCATAACGATCAAAATTAAAAAACATGGAGTGAATCAAAGAGCGAGCATTATCAACGGTAGCTAAGTCACCTGGGCGAATACGTTTGTAGACTTCTTTTAAACCTTCGCCTTCGTTATGCGAGATGTCTTTATCAATACTACTTTGGATAAATTTTACTTCTGGATGAGTGTCAACGTCTTTAAATAAAGTAAGCAACTCTTCGTTGGTGGAGTAACCAAAGGCACGTAATAAAGCCGTGACCGGCACTTTGCGTTTACGATCGATCTTAACATAAATAACATTGTTGGCGTCAGTCTCAATTTCTAACCAAGCACCACGATTAGGAATAATCTTGGCGCCATAATATCTACGACCACGTAATATTTGGGAAGTAAAAAAGACACCAGCTGATCTAATTAGTTGTGAAACCACTACTCTTTCCACGCCATTGATCACAAAAGTTCCGCGTTCAGTCATGACGGGAAAATCACCTAAATAAATTTCTTGTTCTTTGATCTCACTAGTCTTTTTATTTAGCAAGCGAATATTGACACGCAACGGCGCTTCAAAAGTAGTGTTTTTTGATTTAGCAGTCACCTCGTCAAATTTTGCCTCATCTAAATAGTAATCTAGAAAATAAAGTTCTAAATCACGACCAATAAAATCTTTAATTGGGGAGATTTCTTCGAACAGCTCTTTGAGACCTTCTCTAAAAAACCAGTCATAAGATTTTTTTTGGATTTCTACTAAATCCGTGAGAGGAATCGCTTCTCGTAAAGTAGTAAAAAACTTACGAGTGGGAACAAAGGCTTTTTTCACCATAGAAGTTCAAAAAAATAATTATTATTTGGACCTATAAATCCTTTTTTGGACAAAAAATAAACTCACCTCTTTTGGTCAAGGTCAGTTTTCTATATAATTGAGACTAAACTTGCTTAGTCAACAAAATTAACATGAGTATATACTAGTAGATTTTTAGGCTGTTGTCAAGAGAAAAAGAAAAATTTCTCTCAAAAACCTCTTTTTTATAAAAAAATAGCTAGCTTTAGCCAAAAAAATCTAGATACTTATTTACTGCTTTGTCAAATTTTACTTATTTTGTCAATGAAATCAAGGTTTTTATACACACTTGGGCTTATTTGCCCCCAAGTTATCCACACCGAGACAAGTCCTGTGCACGCATTTGCTATAAAATTTGGCATTTTTAACACTTTTTTGTATCACAACCCGACCCCGCTGTGCGGGGTCGGGTTGCTTGACGAAAGATGCTAAAAAGATTAGCTTTAAAGAGAAATTGAACCTTCACATCAAAATGGAGAAACGATCATGTGGAAAGAGCTTATCAAGCGCTATATAATCTATGGCCTGCTAATGATTATCGCTTTGCGTTTTGTGTCTTGGATAAGCCTTAAAGACCGTCGCTTAGGTGTGTTGCGGGCATTTGCTCTGGCTATGGGTTTTGGTTTTGGTATTTTTGGACTTCTGGTCTTTGTTCTTGCTTTTTGTAGTTTGTTTAAGTTTTATCTTGGCACAATTATAGCTGTTCCTCTTTTTCTTTTCCTAAAATCAAAAAAGGTCCCGCCCCTACCACAAGCAACTCGTTTTTAGCCACACAATCCACTCCTTGCCGGCGCAGTCCACGCGCCGGTTTTCTTTTTGGCCATATTAAGTGCCCTGTTCCGCCCCCGCAACGCGGGGGCGGATTAGTTGACAGATGTCATGAAAAAGGTTAGTTTTAAAGGGAAATTGAACGTTCAAAAATCTAAACGAACCAAGTGGAGGAAACGACAATGTGGAAAGAGTTTGTAAGGCGCCATATAATTTATGGCTTACCGCTGCTCGTTGCCTACTATTTTTTGTATGCAACGAGTCTTCACCAAAACGAAACACCCACCATCAACAATGTTCTGTTCTGGCTGCGGCAATTAACACCAGTCGTATTTTTACTCACATCCTTTTTTTCAATCAATATATCCGTTGCTTGGTTTGATCTTGTGGACAATGGCGGATCTAATGTATTTTATGGACTACTACCCGTGGTGATTGGTGGGCTCTTTGGCGTTTTTGCACTTGTTGCTTTCCTTTCGGCATTCGGCAGTGTCTTCATGTTTCCTCTTGGCACAATTGTGGCTATTCCTCTTTTTCTTTTCATGAGATCAAAGAAGATTCCACCACTACAACGGCCCATAAGCGCATGACTAGACAACAAACTATTGTCCTTCATCTGCCGACTCACATGGTATGTGGGTCGGTTTTCTTTTTGCTTAAAAACCCCACTTTAGGCGGGGTTAAAATATTCTTTTACTACTTGGCGATCATCATGCGGTATCTGTTGGCCATTTTTACTACAAATAAATTGTTCCGCTCCTTTGCCAGTGATTAAAACCAAATCATTTGTTTGTGCTAGAGACATGGCTTTATGAATCGCTTGCTTACGGTCTAGAATCTTGTACAAGCTCTGATTTAGCTCTTTGCCGGCTTGAATCGCGCCGCTTGAGACATTGTCTATAATCTCTTGTGGATCATCGTCATAGGGGTCCTCATTGGTGACAATTACAATATCCGCAAACTCGCCGGCCATTTGTCCTAAAATTGGCTGACGCGCTTTGTCACGTCCGCCGCCACAAGAACCTAAGACATGAATCAGTTTATTGTAATGTAAATTTTTTAAAGCTTGATAAAGTTGTTTTAAACTGGCTGGCTCTGGCGCATAATCAACCATTATTTGAAAATCTTTTTTGCTGTCTATAAGTTCTTGTCTGCCAGGCACACCTTTTAGGTTTTCCGTTTTTATTTTATCCAGAGAAAATCCTAAGCTGTTTACACAAGTTATAGCTGCTAAAATATTATAGGCATTAAACTTGCCTAAGAAATTAGTTTTAAAGTTTATATTTTGCAAAGCAAAACCTACTAAGCCATTATTTAAATTTAAGTTTTCTATTTTATAATCAGCTGATTTTTCTGTGGCGTAAGTAATAAATTTATCGACTTGATATTTTTTTAATCTTTCAGTTTCAATGTCGTCTGAATTGCTGATGATTATTTTTTCTACTTTTTTATTATTTATTATTTTATGTTTGCTTTGGCTCAAGTGTTTAAATAATTTTTCTTTGGCCGCTCTGTAATTTTCAAAACCACCATGAGCCTCGATGTGTTCTGGGGCTAAATTTGTAAAAACTAATACATCATAATTTATGCCTAAGTGCCTAAACTGTTCAATGCCTTGAGACGATGTTTCGATGATGATATAGGTGCATTTATTTTTGACAGCTTGGCTCAAAAATTTCTGGGTAGCAAAGCGACCGAGCATGGTCATTTTTTTATCATTGACCCACTCAATATCTGCTAGTTTAAAATTCACTGTGGAGCTTAAGGCAACTTTTTCACCTAAATTTTCTAATATTTGGGCAATCAAGTTCACTGTAGTACTTTTGCCGTTGGTGCCGGTCACACCAATTACTATCAATTTATTGCTGGGATAAAAATAAACTAAGGCCGCTAATCTGGCTAATAACCAATGATAGCTTTGTTTTAAAAATCTTGGGCTAATTTTTCTCAAAAAAATAAGCATATTATTTGATTAATCTCAAAATCTTTTTGGCGAATAAATACGCTTTATATTGTGCTGGGTTATAGATAAAAACCTGCGCCGCCGGAGCGTGCCAATCAAGTCCGCCAAAACCTTTTTTAAAACGCGTAAAGCCGTTCCAGTTTGGTTTAGAGTTATCTTCTGCCGCAATACCCCAAAAATCATAAAACTTAAAGCCTTCGCTTTGAGCAAATTTAATAGCTTCCCATTGTAATAAATATGGCGCCATCACTTGACGATATTCATAGTCAGAAGCACCGTGTAAATAAGTCGCTGTGTTTTCCCAAAAAATCATCAGGTTAGCGGCCACAGCCCTACCTTCATGATAAGCCACAAATAATTTGCCGGCTTGGTGCTCTAAAAATGTCTGCCACAATAAAGTATAATAATTATCTGGATGGGTGATGATGTTTTGTCTGTCGGCGGTTTTTTTATTTAAGTTTAAAAATATTTCTAAGTCTTCTGGCTTGTCCAAATTTTTTATTTTTACTTCTTTTTTATTGGCCAACATGATGTTATATCTGGTTTTTTGGTGCATATTGGCCAGCATTTCTTTTGGTTCTTTGTCTAGTGTCAAAAAACTAGTGTCTTGCGGCTGAACGCTGTGGGAATTTTGCACTTGAAAAAAGTTTTTGATTTCCTCACTAGGTTCTAGTTGTAAAAATATTTCTTCTTGAGTTTTGGTTTCTATCTCTAGATCCCTGGTTTTAGAAAAAAACAAAGACAAAAGCTCGTGCTTATCGTCTGCGCTTAAATCATTTTTAAAAACCGGTCCTTTTGGGGCATACAAATAGCTCTTGCCAAAAGGTACTTTGTTTTCATAAAGCAGACAAGATAAAAATAAGTTGTTATTTTCGTCGGTGATATTTATTTGCCAATTTTTTTTCTGTTGTTTATTTAAAAAATCTCTCCATAAGGTGCTCTGTAAAAAACTACCAGAATAAAAATCTTCTGGTTTAAAAAAAGTATTGTTTTTTTCTAGTTTGACTTGAAACATTTTTTATTTTTTAGCCGTTTGTAAAACTTGGCGAATTTTGTCTGACAAATCCCCGCTTAACTCTAGGCCTTTGAGCATGTCTTTGACTTCACGCTCTTTGTAGCCCAAAGAAACTAGGGCTTGTATTAGTTGCTCATCTTGGTTGTCTAATTTTAACAAGATATTAACGTCGCTGCTAATTTTTTCTTTGAGCTCCACCACTAGACGTTCGGCGGTTTTTTTGCCGATGCCTGACACTTGTTGTAAAATGCTAGGGTCACCAGAAACTATGGCTTGTTTTAATTCTCCGATTTTAGCTAAACCCAAAATATTAATAGCCGACTTCGGGCCAACGCCAGAAACAGAAATTAAATTTTTAAACAAGTCCCAGGCCTCAATATCACAAAAACCATAAAGATCAAAAGCGTCTTCTTTGATGGCAGAAAAAATAAAAAATTCCCCTTCTTGGTTTAATTCAAGCTTGTCTAAATCAAATTGACTTAAAAAAACTTGATAACCAATGTCGTTGACTAGCAAAATAACGCTTTTGTTTACTTTTAAAAAAACCCTTCCTTTTAGATAGGCAATCATAAAAACTATTGTTTGATCGGCATGATCAAATAAAGATATTTTTCATTTTGACGATTTTGTAATAGCGCTGGAGTAGCGTTGTTATTTATTTTTAACACCGCTTCGTTGCCACCCAGATTACTCAAGCCATCTAAAAAGTAGCGGTAGTTAAACCTGCACAAGATTCGGTTT
>LBRC01000022.1 GCA_000991205.1 Parcubacteria group bacterium GW2011_GWA2_36_10
TTATTTTATTTTTCTTGGTTTTGTCTAGGCCTTTGCAAACCATGTTTTGGGGCAATGTCGGCGATGAATTGTTGATTTTGGCGTATTTATCTAAGACTTTACTAGGCAATTTAGGTCATGATTTTTATTATGACTGGTTGCCACAGTTTTATCCGCCCTTATATTTTTGGCTAACTGGTATTTTTGCTAAGCCATTTGCCGTGAATGCCATTGGTGCTGCTAAAGTAGGTGTTTTGGGTACGCTATTTGTTTGGCTACTAGGCGCTTATTTTTACCAAAAGATTTGGTGGCAAAGACTTTATCAAAATAAACTTGAGTCAATTTTGGAAAAAGCTTGGTTTTGGTTTTTGTATCCAATATTATATTTTTTGAGTTTAGATTTTGCTAACATTATTTTTAAGCCTTATGAAGCGATCTCGGCTTTATTTGGAGTGATGTTGCTAGCTTTTTTTGCTCGAGCGATTTGGCAAAAAAACTGGCCTCGAAAATACTATTTATTTTTTGCTATCAGCGTTAGTTTAGTATTTTTAACTTTTTATTTTTGGTTTGTCATCTTGATTCCCACTGCTTTCTTTTTAATTGTCTTGAGTAACTATTCCGCCTTCGGCGGAATAAGACTCGGGGTAAATTTAAAAAGAATATTAAAAATATTTTTATTAAGCTTGCCGTTGATTTTACTTTTTGTGGGACCATTAGTTTGGTCGTATTTTAAATACGGTATAGAAAATGGACAAGCGACTCATTTTGTGGCAGAAGATTTTTTTAGTTTCATGCCTTGGCAAAATTTTAGCTTACAAAGTTTATTATTTTTATTAGGTTTAATTAGTTTGTTTGTATTTTACAAAAAATCTGCTATTAAAAGCATGGCTTTAGTAGTTATTTTGAGTTTTGCTTATCAAATTTTTAATTTGATTTTATTTGGCTTGGGCTTTAAGCCCGTGCAAGCTTCTAAACCATTTTATTTTTTGACATCAGCCGCTTTGATTTTTGCTGCTAGTTATTTATTAGTCTATTTTTATCAAAAATATGAAAATATCAAATATAGTAAAGCTATTTTAAGTATAATTTTTATTTTGTTGAGTGGCCTTTTACCGCATTTTAGCTTTATCGAAAAACCAGAAGTGTTAAAGCAAATTGAAGCTGATTTAGTAAAGTCAAAAATAGCTATTTTAGCCGATGATCTGAAAAATATCGTACCGGATTATCAAAAATACACTTGGCTATCTTCTGGCTCTTCAGAGCTAAATGCTTATTTGCCTTTGTCTTATTATCTAGCCAACTCCGTGCACTTTAGTCATCATGCAGTTTTGTTTAGCCAGCGTTTGGATAAACTTAAAAAGAGGGAATTAAGCCAAGAGATAAATGCTTTGTTGCTGTATGATGATGGCAGAAATTCAGATGATTATATTTTAAATTTTTGGGTAGATAATTACCCAAACGGTGGCAAAACAGAAAGTATTTATTTAGCAAAAAGTTTATTTAGTGAAAATGATTGGCGTTTATTGTATGCAAAAAATAATTGGTTAATCTTTTTAAAGAAATAATTTTAATATATGCAATTTATTTTCAAATATCTCAAAGACTATAAAAAGCTCTTAGCGGGAGTTTTGGTTTTGGCTGCCATCAATCAGATTTTTTCTTTACTTGATCCGCAAGTATTTCGTTTGTTAGTCGATAACTATGCCACTAAAGTAGATGTTTTATCAAAAGCAGATTTTTTTCGTGGCATTACTTTGTTATTGCTAGCTTTTATCGGAGTAGCTTTGATTTCTCGTTTAGCCAAAAATTTTCAAGACTATTATGTCAATGTGATTACTCATCGTTTGGGTACCAAGCTTTATGCTCAAAGCGTTCAGCACGCTTTGTCTTTACCTTATCGAGTTTTTGAAGATCAAAGTTCAGGTGAAGTTTTGCGCAAATTACAAAAAGCTCGAGAAGATATACAGCGACTTATCACTAGCTTGATCAATGTTTTGTTTGTCTATCTTTTGGGTATTACTTTTGTAGCGATTTATGCTTTTTGGATTTCTTGGTTGATCGGCGCTGTTTTGTTTTTGATCGTCCCGGTTTTGGCTTTTACTATTTTTTTGATCAGTCGTCGCATCGGCACGGTACAAAAAAAAGTGATCAGCAGTCAAGCTTCTTTAGCTGGCTATACCACTGAAACATTGCGTAATGTCGAGCTAGTAAAAAGTTTGGGCCTTGAGCAACAAGAAATAGAAAGATTAAATAAAGTAAATGATCAGATTTTAGATCTAGAACTAGAGCGAGTGCGGCTAGTCAGGACTTTGAGTTTTATCCAGGGGACATTGCTCAATGCTTTGCGAGCTTTGATTATGTTGGTGATGTTGATTTTGATGTGGCAACAAGTTTTGAGCATGGGTCAATTTTTTACTTTACTTTTTTATTCTTTCTTTTTGTTTAATCCATTAGCAGAACTCTCAAATATCGCCGAACAGTATCAGCAAGCCAAAGCGAGTGATGCAGCCTTGCAAGAAATCTTAAAAATGTCACCAGAAGCTAAGCCAGAAAATCCCGTAGAAATTGCTAAAATAAATTCTATCGATTTTGATAAAGTATCTTTTAGCTATCAAGCTGAAAGTGACAAGGGCTTACAAGAGGTGAGTCTGTCTATCAAGGCTGGTGAGACCGTGGCTTTTGTCGGGCCTTCTGGTTCTGGTAAGACGACTTTACTGAAACTCTTAGTAAAATTGTATTTACCACAGCAAGGCAAAATTTTGCTTAATAAGCAAGTCAACTTACAAGCAGTTGATCAGCATCTATTCAGACGACGTATTGGCCTAGTGTCTCAAGAAACACAGCTGTTTTCTGGCACCATCAAAGAAAACTTATTATTTGTACGACCCGAAGCTACAGACGAGCAGTGCCTTGAGGCTTTGAAATCAGCTTCAGTTTTGGGGATTAGTGAAAGAGGAGAGTTTGGCCTAGATACGAAAATAGGCGAAGGCGGTATGAAGCTATCTGGTGGTGAAAGACAAAGACTGGCGATTGCTAGAGCTTTATTGAGACGTCCAGACATTTTGATTTTTGATGAAGCCACTTCTTCACTAGACTCTTTGACGGAAAGAGATATCACCGAGACTATTAAGCGCATCGAAAAAGAACAGCCTGACATGATTCGTATCATCGTTGCTCATCGTTTATCGACAGTAGCTCATGTAGAGAGAATTTATGTCTTAGAGCAAGGTCAGATTATCGAAACTGGTCAACATCAAGATTTGATCAAAAGCGGTGGTCTATACGCGGCCTTGTGGCGTCAGCAATTAGCAGTGGAGTAAGGAAAATATTTACAAAGTATTTTAGCCGTGATAGGCTTAAAGCAATAAAAAATTTATGTTATTAAATATTATTTTAGCAACAGTTTTAGTAAGTGCAATTTCATTGATTGGTATTTTACTTATTTTTAATCGTCCAGTGAAAGAAAAATTTTTACGAATTTTGATCAGCGTTTCGGCGGGTAGTTTATTGAGCGTAGTTTTTTTAGATTTATTGCCAGAAGCAATAGAAGCGGATTTATATGCGCCAAATTTAATTTTCGGTGTAGTCTTAATTAGTATTATTTTTTTCTTTTTGTTTGAAAGAGTTTTACATTGGCATCATTGCCGTTGTGAATATCATCATGGGGAAGTAAATCCTAAACAGCATTTAGCTTATATTAATTTAATTGGTGATGCGGTACATAATATTGTGGATGGCTTTTTGATCGCGGCTTCTTTTATGCTGGATTTACAGACTGGTATAGTGGTGACAGCGGCCGTAATTTTGCATGAGATTCCCCAAGAAGTATCTGACTTTGGAGTTTTGCTTTATGCTGGTTTAAGCAAGGCTAAGGCATTGTTAGCTAATTTACTAGTGGCTTTGAGTGCTGTAATGGGCGCAATTATTTTTTATTTTTTTGGCCAAAGCTTTGAGCAAGCCGTGCCTTTGATGGTCGCTTTTGCTGCTGGTAATTTTATTTATTTATCCATGTCAGATTTGATTCCAGAGCTACATCATGAAAAAGAGCCAAAAGCGATTTTAAAAAATTCCCTCTGGTTATTATTTGGCGTCTTGATAGTTTATTTTTTGATTTTAATCTTACCACATACCTAGATAATAATTCCCCCAGCATTCGCCGGGGGAATTTTGTGCGTTTTTAAAAGATGATATCGCCAAACAGGCGATTTTTTGGTATACTAAATGTAGCAAGATGTTTTCCGCTAGAGGCGGAAATAAAACGGTATAGATCTCAAATATTTTCTCCCGCAGCGCGGGAGGAAATTAAAGCTAATATAATTAAATAAAAAATAAAAATTTATGAAATGTAAAATTAAATCTTGGCCAAAACTATTATTTAGTTTACTTATCACCCAGGCAGTGGGCTGGGTGGGCTCCATCTTTACTATGCCACAAATAGATACTTGGTATACTGCTTTAGCTAAACCAAGTTTTAATCCACCAAATTGGCTTTTTGGTCCAGTTTGGACAATCTTATTCTTATTGATGGGCGTCAGTTTATATCTAGTTTGGATGGGAAATTGGCATCATAAACTAAAAGAAGAGGCAATGCTGATATTTATTGCCCAGTTAGTTTTAAATGTTTTTTGGTCGATTTGTTTCTTTGGTTTTCAAAACCTTGCTTTAGCCTTTTTAGAGATTTTGATTTTATGGCTTAGCATTCTTTTTACTATTTTATTATTTTATCGCCTCAATAAAACTGCGGCTTATTTACTAGTGCCCTATATTGTCTGGGTTTCTTTTGCCGCTATTTTGAACTTTGCTATTTGGTATTTGAATTAAATATAAATAAAAATTTATGATAAAAAATACACAATTATTTAAAGTTACCGCGGTTTGGGTCAGTACTATTTATACTATTTGTTATCTTGGTGTAGCTTTTTATCCCAATACAAGGGGAATGTTTATGCGCTATGCTATGCACGCCAATATGACTTGGGTTCCAAATTATTTTGGTCCTAGTTATTTTATTAGTGGCTTGTTGATTTGGAATGTAGTCGCCTTATTAGCAGTCTGGTTTTTCATTTTTTTATTAAAAGAAATTAAATAGCAAATTAGATAATAAATCGAGATTCTCCGCCTGTCGGCGGAGAATGATTATAGACATAATTAACATAACTCCCCGCCTACGCGGAGGAGTTTTAGATTTAGAGCAGACTTGCTAAAAAAATAAAGTAGTGTTATGCTATACCTATACCCCAGGTACGGGTAATTAATATTTAAATTTTCCGGCATGCGCCGGACAAGTAATTTATGAACAAAGAAAGCAAAAATCAAAGTAAAAGTTTAAGTGCTTTAAAAAAAGCACAAAGTCTACTCGCTAAGATTGTTGAGATGAAAGAGGCTAATAGATACTGTGTAGATATTATGCAACAAAATCTCGCTGTCATCGGCTTATTAAAATCCGCTAATCAAGAGTTATTGGCCGATCATTTGAATAGCTGTTTTAAAGCGGTGATGAATTCTAGTAACACTGCTAAACAAAAACAAATGATTGAAGAAATTTTACAGCTTAATAAATTATCTTTAAAATAATATGTCAGAAGTGAAAACTAAAAAAATATATTTAGCCGGCCTTACTTGTGTTTCTTGTGAAAACATTATCAAGGAAGAGGCGCAAAGTGTTTCGGGTATAGTTGAAGTCAGGGCCTCAGCTAAGACGCAGACAGCCGAGATAGTGTATGTTGGTGATTTGCCTTGGGGAGCTCTAAAAAATAAAATCGAAAAATTAGGCTATCAAGCAGCCTTGCATCCAGAAGATTTAGCAAAAGCTCAGGCTAAAAAAGCTAGTCCTGAACAATGGCTCTATGCTTTTTTGATTATTTTAGGTTTATATTTAGTTTATCGTTATTTGCGCTGGATTGGTTTATTGGACTGGCTGGATTTTCAGCCAAAAGATATTAATTTTGGCGTGGCTTTGATGATTGGCCTGGTGGCCTCGGTATCTACTTGTTTGGCAGTCGTGGGCGGAGTAGTGATTTCTTTTGCAGCTAAATATCAAAGTCGCGGTAGTGCTTGGCAGCGTAATATTGAGCCGCACTTGTTATTTCATCTTGGTCGTTTAGCTTCATTTTTTGTCTTAGGTGGGTTTTTGGGTTGGCTCGGTAGTAAGATCAATTTATCTACTTCATTTTTTTCTTGGTTTACTATCTTAGTTGCCCTAGTGTTACTCTGGTTGGCCTTAAATATCTTAGGTTTATTGCCAAGCTTGAGTAAATTTGGTTTTAGTATGCCAAAAAGTAGTTTTAAAATTTGGCAAAAATTAAAAAACTCTGAACATAAAGCGGCACCATTATTGTTGGGCGGCTTTACTTTCTTTTTGCCTTGTGGCTTTACCCAAAGTATGCAGTTATTTGCTATTAGCTCCGGTAGTTTTTGGCAAGGAGCGATGACTTTGTTTTTATTTGCCCTAGGCACAGCCCCAATTTTGTTTTTAGTTGGCTCTACTACTTCACGTTTTCAGCATTTAAAAAGCCTGGTTTTTCAAAAAGCGATTGGCTTATTGATTTTACTTTTTGCTCTCTATACTTTAACAGCCGGTTTAAGTCAGTATGGTTTTAATTTGTCGGTTTTGAAGAATACTGATAATAACGTCAAGCAAAATCAAGTAGAATTAACTAATGGCACACAAATAGTGAGAATGGCGGAGAATAATTATGGCTATTCGCCAAACAAATTTACGATTCAAAAAGATGTGCCAGTCAAATGGATCATTGATGCTCAAGCTCCTTATTCTTGTGCTTCTAGCTTGATCGTCCCAAAATTAAATATCAGAAAAAATTTGGTTTTAGGAGAAAATGTGATTGAGTTTACGCCTAAAGAAGCAGGTCGGATTACTTTTTCTTGTGGCATGGGTATGTATAACGGCGTTTTTAATGTGGAATAAATTTGTGCAATTATTTAAATTTAAAATTACTGGTTTGACTTGTGAGGCTTGTATTAAACTAATAACTTTAAGATTAAAGAAAATTATCGGCGTGACCGAGATAAGTATTGATCTGCAAAGTGGACAAGCTGAAGTCAGAGTTGAGCCAGACCTGTCTTTTGACAGGATAGAGCAAGTCTTTGTTGGTACTGATTATTCGATTACTAAATTATAAAATTTATGAAAACAATAGAATTAGAGATTAAGGGCATGCATTGTGCTTCTTGTGAAAAAATCATCAGCGCCGAACTAGCTGAATTGCCAGGTGTCAGCGATATCGTGATCAAAGTCAAAGAGGGAACAGGCAGTTTAAACATAGACGAGACCTTGCTTAATGTTGATCAAGTCATCGCAGCTATCAAAAGAGCTGGTTATGAAGCCACGGCTATCAATCAGTTGGCTGGTGAATTAGTGACAGCGGATAATATTATTATCAAACGCAATGAAGTAAATGCTAATAGTCCATTTAAAATAAAATTAGAAATTAGCATCGAAACAAATGATCAAGCAAAAGCAGTAGAGATTACATCAATCAAAAAACAGGCTTTGGTAGAGCAAATAGTCGAAAGTAGTCAGTCAGCTTCAGCTGGGAGAGTGAATTTATCACTGACCGGTATGCATTGTGCTTCTTGTGCGGGTTTGATTGAGCGAGCTGTCAAAAAAGTGCCTGGCGTCAAACAGGCTAATGTAAACTTTGCCGCGGAAAAAGCATTAATAGTTTTTGATGAAGCAACTAGTAGTGTTGGCGATTTGGTACAGGCGATTAAAAAAGCTGGTTATGGTGCCGAACTAGTTGACGCTAAAGACACTGAATATGATAGTCGCAAAAGAGCGGCAGAAATAAAAAGTTATCAGAAAAGATTTTGGTTTAGTTTTGTTTTGAGCTTGCCAATGCTTTATTTTATGCTTTTAGATTTTTTTAAATGGTTACCAGGAGGACTAAGCTTTGCTCCTTATTTTGGTATTATTTCATTTATCCTTACTATCCCGGTGCAATTTATTATTGGAGCCGGATTTTATCGAGGTCTAGTATCAGCTTTAAAGATGAAGACTTTTAATATGGACTCTTTGATTGCTATTGGTACCTCAACCGCTTTCTTTTATAGTGCTATTAATTTTATTTTATATTTTATAAAAACTGGTTCTTTGATTGGCCTAGAGGGCAAAATTCCTGATCTTTATTTTGAAACCGCTGCTTTCTTGATTACTTTTGTCATCTTAGGCAAATGGCTAGAAATTCGTACTAAAGGTAAAACTTCAGAAGCCATTAAAAAATTAATGGGTCTAGCCGCTAAAACCGCCAAAGTAATTAGAAATAGTGTCACGCAAGACATAGCGATTGATGAAGTGATACACGGTGATATTGTGGTCGTGCGTCCAGGTGAAAAAATTCCAGTTGATGGTAAAATAATTCGTGGCTCTTCAGCAGTTGATGAGTCTATGTTGACTGGTGAATCATTGCCAGTGGAGAAAAAAGTTGGCGATTTAGTGATTGGTGGTACGGTCAATAAAGTCGGTAGTTTTGAATTTGAAGCTACTAAAGTTGGCTCTGAAACTGCTTTAGCTCAAATCGTCCGTTTGATTGAAGATGCTCAAGGATCAAAGGCTCCGATTCAGGGTTTTGCTGACAAAATTTCTGCTTGGTTTGTCCCGATAGTGATCGCTATCGCAGTCATCACTTTTGTGGTGTGGTATGTTTTTTTAGGCGCTAACTTGGCTTTTGCCTTGATGGCCTTTACAGCAGTCATTGTGATTGCTTGCCCTTGCGCTTTAGGCTTAGCCACACCGACATCGCTGATGGTCGGTACTGGTAAAGGAGCTGAATATGGTATTTTGATCAAAGGTGGTGAGCCACTAGAAGCAGCCTGTAAAATTAACACAGTTATTTTTGATAAAACTGGTACCTTAACCAAAGGTAAGCCAGAAGTGACAGATGTGATAAGTTTCGGCTCATTGGATCAAGAAGAAATTGTAAGTATGGCTACTAGTTTAGAAAAACTTTCCGAGCATCCTTTAGCTGAAGCAATCTGTGATTAAGATTATTGACCGACGTGCTTGGTTTGACATTAGATAAAATTAATCGTAAGTTAGAAAAATTAGAAGACCAAGGTAAAACCGCCATGATACTGGCTGACAAAGAAACTGTGCTAGGTGTGATAGCGGTGGCTGATACCGTCAAGGCAACTTCTCGTGAAGCAGTCGCTAAATTACAAAAATTAGGTGTTGAAGTATATATGATTACTGGCGACAATGTCAGAACTGCTCGAGCGATTGCTGCTCAAGTAGGTATTAGTAATATTTTAGCGGAAGTATTGCCAGAAGATAAGGCTAGTGAAGTTAAGAAATTACAAGCTAGCGGTAAAAAAGTAGCAATGGTAGGTGATGGTATTAATGATGCGCCGGCTTTAGCTCAAGCTAATTTGGGGATCGCTATGGGTTCTGGTACTGACGTAGCGATGGAAACTGGCGGTATTGTTATCATGAAAGATGATTTGAATGATGTGGTGACGGCTTTACAATTATCTCGTGAGACCATGTCTAAAATTAAGCAGAATATGTTTTTTGCCCTGTTTTACAATATTATCGGTATCCCCGTGGCAGCCAGAATTTTTGTGAGTTTTGGTTTGATTTTGAAACCAGAATTAGCCGGGCTAGCCATGGCACTTTCATCTATTTCAGTAGTTTCCAATTCTTTATTACTTAAATTATTTAAGCCAAATAAACGTAATTATATTTCCATGATAGCGCCACTAGTAATGGTGTTGATTTTTACAGGCATATTTTTTGCCTTTGCTAGATTTAGTTCTGATATGGGAAATTAAAAAACTTTAACCCCCTCTAAATCTCCCCCTTCCCCGCATACGCGGGAATGAAGGACGGGAGGGGTAAAAATATTACTCATGCAAAACCCCCGCCGAAGGCGGGGGTTTTAATAAAAACTTTATTGCTCTAAAGCAAATCTAAATAAATCTTCAGCTGGTCGATGTGGCAAGTGTCCAATGTTATTGATATAATTTATTTTGACATAGCCGTATTTATCAATGACTATTTTAGAGATAGATGATTGATAAAGTTCAATGGATAAAAAGCCGATGGCGTCAGTATTTAAAATACTGGTTAAAATAGAGCGGATGACATTGCCGTGGCAAAAAATCATGATATCTTTGCCTTTGTTTTTTTCCCAGATGTCAGCTAAAATACGACGAAAGCGAGTTTGTAAAATATTTAAACGTTTGTCCATTTCTTTATAAAACTTGACTCGTTTGATTCGAGTCTTTTCGGACATATTAAAATATTTTATTTTATACCATTCAGTCCAGTCCACTTCATTTAATCTTTTATCGATAACGGGTGTCAGCTTTTTCTTTTTTAAGAAAATCTCGGCTGTTTGTTGGGCACGTAATAGCTCACTAGTGTAGACAATGTCAGCGTGCAAAGATAATAATTTTTTGTTTAATAATTTTCTTTGTTTTAAGCCAATTTTATCTAGTGGCATATTATGATCACCGACTAATTTTTGTTGGCTATAGTCTGGTTTGCAGTGGCGGACTAAATAAATCTGCGTGTAAGGACCAGAGCTGGCTGGACGAGCGCGACCATAGGCGGTTTGTTGCATGAATTTAGCATAATCTAGCTTAGTAGTAGTTTTGATTTTAAACATTTTTTATTTTTTATAAATACATTTTACATTTTTTATCTTATTTTAGCAAATATTTATCAAATTATTGATAATATGATATCATATATTTAGCTTTAATTTAAAAAATATGGACAGTAAAAAACAGAAACTTTCGCATCATCTTAAACAATTTCAGTTTATAGACTCAATTAATGATTGGGTTGGCTCTTGGTGGTTTTTAAGTTTTCATGTAGTCTGGTTTGCGGTTTGGGGTATTTTTAAATTAGAGAGCCATATTTTGACTTTGATCGTTTCTCTGGAGGCGATTATTTTGATGATTCTTTTGTTGATGACTCAAAACAGGCAGTCAGCCAGAGATGACATCAGAGATGAGTTGGATTTGCAGGCAGATTTGAGATCAGCTCAATTGACAGAAGAAATTGTCAAAACTTTGAGAGATATGCAGGCAGATATTAATAGTTTGAAGAATAAAAAATAATTATATGTTGAAAAAAATCTTATTTAGTTTTTTGTTATTAAGTTTCGTTTTTATTTTAAGTGCTTGTGTAAAAAAAGCAGAAGCACCCAGTGAGCTAAATAATAATCAGCTTAGTCCAGAAAAGCTTGATGATGTCAATAATCAGAGGGCAAGCTTGACGCCCGAAGAAGAAAAGGCTTTAGAAGAGGAGGCAGATAAACAAGAAGTGATAGATAATAAATGGATTAGTAGTAATGAAGTGGCTAAACATAATAATAAGAGTGATTGTTGGTTGATTATCAATGATCGTGTTTATGACATGACAAAATACATTGCTTATCATCCTGGTGGCCCGGCGATTTTAGCTGGCTGTGGTAAAGATGCGACAGAAATATTTTTTTCTAGACCAAATGATGGCACGGCTCATTCAGAGAAAGCGCAAGGCATGCTAGATCAATATTATATTGGTGATAGAAATATGAAAGAATAAATTATTTTTTATCCGCCCCGGGCCTATCCCGGGGCGGGCTTGACATTTATTTGATAATCTTTTAAGATAGTTTTTGTCTTAGCTCATTTGTGGTGGCTTAGCTCAGTTGGGAGAGCGCTGGAGTGCAAAATCCAGAGGTCGCGAGTTCGAATCTTGCAGTCACCTTTTCGACGGAGGGAGTAACTCAGTTGGTAGAGTACCAGAACTCATGATTTTGGGTGTCGCAGGTTCAAGTCCTGCCTCCTTCCTTTGGTTTTTTGCCGCCTTGGGTCTCGTCATGAGACTCAAAAAAACACGCTACCAGCGTGTAACAGTCAGTCTGGCCTGACTGAATCCCTTGGGCGCCCGTCTTGCACGTGGCGCTCTTTTCTTTGGCAAAATTTTTTGACAATTTTGCTTTATTGAGCTAGATTGAAAGCAACAAAAAGCTCGTTGACAGTCGAATCACAAAGCAGAGGAGACAGAAAAATGAACACCAATAACTTCGCTTTCATCAGCGGCAATGGCAGTTTTGAGTTTAGTGAGTTGGTTCTCACACGGCTCAATAGCCTGGCTGGCACAGAATTTGGTTTCCTACACCTTGATTCAGACTATTTTGGAGATGGTGGGCCAGATTTTTATATTCCGCGGTATGATTTATTGAAAGGTCGTCATGTAGTTATCTTCCAAAGCATGACTGATCTGGAGCTGAAGGATGAATTCTTAACTTTAGTTTGGGCAGCTAAACATCAATACGGTGCCGTTTCAGTCATCGGCGTTTTGCCTTTCTTTATGCATCGTCGTGAAGACCATGCAGAAAAAATGGAGGAAATTAATCGCAGTCGTTTTTTTGCGAATCAGTTAGCAGCAGCTGGTGCTAGCCGAGTGATTTTCTGTGATATTCATTCTCAACAAGTGATTACAAATTTTAAGACAGAAGGCATAGACGTCATTGATGTTGATTCAGCTCCAATATTAGCTGAGCAGATTATGTCATTAGTCACCTTGGCGCGAACTAATGGTGTGCCAGTAGCTGTTGATTCTCCGGACTTTGGTTCAATTTATCGTGCAGTTTCCTTGGCGCGCGCTTTGAAGGTGCCAGTTGCCATTGGCAAGAAGTTTCGGTCAGCAACCGGTGCAATCAAATTGAGTAGTAGTGATGATGAGCTGGATAGTTTACGTCAAGAATACCCAGATGTTGAATTTTTAAACGATTCTAGTTTGAACAGTTTTTTGATTATTCAGCGTGATGACGAGGTGTCTTCTGGGGACACTAGTCAAAAAAGAGCAGCTCATTTATTAGATGATATTCAGGTGAATGAAGTGGTTTTCTGTGGTACTCACGCCGTTTTTAATCGTGGTTGGCGTCGTAAATTTGTGCGTGCAGGAGTAAATAGATTGAGTCGCATTTTCTTAGCCAACACCATTCATCGGGACTACAGAAAACAAACAGGAGGAGTGATCACGAACGTTGATGTCTCACCTGGCGTCGCTAATGCTCTCTATCTCACTTTGGCACAACTGTGATTCGTTTCGTTTCGGCTCACCCTGCACGCAGGGGGTGAGCTTTTTTCTTTGTCTAAATTTTGTTATACTAAAGCTAGTAAAAATAAAAATGAAAAAAATAAATACCAAAAATTTTGTTCATCATCAGAATTCTAAATTGTCTAATAATATTAGAGAAATTATTTTTGGTGCTGAAGATGGTATGGTTTCCACTCTTGGTGCTATCACTGGTATTGCGGCCGGGACGGCCAATAGTAAAATAGTTTTATTATCTGGTTTAGTGATTATTGCCGTGGAAAGTATCTCGATGGGCATTGGTTCTTATTTGTCAAATAAATCAGTGATTGATTTGAGTAAAAGAAAACTGTACGAAGAAAAATTTGAAATTAACAATTTTCCTAAAACAGAGAAAAAAGAATTACTAAATATTTATTTAAAAAATACTTGGCCATTAAAAACAGCAAAATTGATGGTAGCTTCAGCTAGTCGGAATAAAAAATTAATGTTACAAGAAATGGCTTACCGAGAATTATCTCTGCCAGCAAAAATTCAAGATAATTCTTTGACTGGTGGTTTATTCATGTTTGCTTTTTATATTGTTGGTGGCACTATTCCGTTGTTAAGCTATATCTTTTTGAGCTTGCCGCAAGCTATTTATTTTTCGATTAGCATTACTTTATTGAGTCTATTTATTTTGGGAGTTTTTAGTACCAGATTTACTAGATTAAATTGGTGGAAAGCTGGCTTGCAGATGTTTATTTTAGCTAGCCTTGCTGCTTTAGTTGGTTTTATTGTTGGCAAAATTGCTAATAATTTGTTTTAAAATTTTTATAGAAATAGCCTTTTTTTGAGGGGGCTGTTTTTTAATTTGCCTTTATTGACAAAAAGGTTTATTTTTAGTATGGTAGATTGTTAAATCAGCTCTTTGTCAAATCAATGTCTTTGGCTGATATAGCCCCTGACATTTGCATATCGATTTCGAAAATTATCACCACTATGCGTAAGCATGCTGGTGTACGGATAAATCTGCACTGCAAGCTTTGACGGGCAACTAAACAAGGCCTTTTTCAAAGTTTCATTCAACAAAAAAGGACAAGAACCATGAAGGCTCTGTACGGCATTCTCATCACTTGCCTGTGCTGGGCAAGTGTTATGGCAGCACCGACGCTGCCGGTTCATTTCGAAGTTGACGGTTTGACTCTAACCACTTCTCCGGACGAGTTTGATAGCCCGACCAGGGATGCTCAAGGTCGTCTGTTGATCGAGGAAGATGGTCATTGGTACTATGCCATGATCGACTCTTCTACCAGTGAGCAGCATCTGGTCAAGTATACTGCACGTGAGCTGTCGGGAGGCATTCCTGATCATCTGGCAGCTTACAATGATCCGGTTTATGATGCTCGGGTAAGGGAGTTCAATTCCTTTGCCAGCGACATCGTGCCGGTGTCGGGGCCAATCAGGATCACTTACATTTTGGTGTCTATTGGTCGGCCAGGTCAGCCAGCCAATCCAGACAGCTTTTTCTATTTCAATGGCCATCCGATGGATCAACAGAAGTTTCATGATCAGTTTTTTTTGGAAAACTATGATCAGACATACCCCAATGATATTAACCAGGGTTGGTACAACGTACCTGCCTCGGCTAATGATTGGTGGCGTTGGGCTAGCCATGGCTTGTCATGGCTCGAGCCAGATGAATCGCGCTACAGTAATGTGCCTGGCTACACAGCTCCTTTTCCTGGTTGTCTTGTAGATCCTGCTACCGGCGGACCTTTTGTTTTTAACAATGTTAATGTATCTAGTGCTGTGGTCTGGGAAACATTGCGAGCAGCGGGGATTGATATGACATTGGACCCGCAACGCCCTATCTGTTTCGTCACTAGTCACGGCGGTTTGTCCTTTGCCCACTACCATGGCTGGACCAACTTGTCGATGGAGCAATTCGGTAACGATTCACCTTTGACTATTGGTGTTATCGTCCATGAGCTGGGGCACTGTGTGCTGCAGTTACCGGATCTCTACATGGATAACCCTCAAAGCTCTTGGCAAGTCATGAATCACGGATGTTTCGGTTGGTATGATGAAATCATGTACCGTTACAACCTGGGCTTACCATCAGATCTTTGTGCAGATTACAAAGATCTGATTGGTTGGGGCGAGGAGCCGATCCTTATTACCGCCCCAGGCACCTATGAGTTCGATGGGACTTATGTGCCTTACTTCTTTCAGAATCCAAATAATCCAGCGGAAAAGATGTTTCTCCGCTCGTGGGACTTGGAGTATCCGAGCTTTATGCGGCTTCATTTGCCCACGGCTGGTGGTCGCTTGTTGATTGAGCCTTCTTCGGTCAATCGATCGAGCTGGCGCTTTTTAGATAAACCATGTCCGACCATTCTGTACGCCGATCCAGACGACGGCGTGGTGACCTGGCCTTTTGACGAAATTCAAGAGCCAGCCTTCACTTGGGAGGATGGAACTTGGTTTCAATGGACAATTAACACAGCTGGTTGTGACAACGATCGTGAGATGCTTTCTTTCACAGTCAGCGAACGGCCAGCACCACAGGTGTGCGTCGTGATGCTTGATCACCAATTGCGTGAAGAAGTGCCTCTAGGCGGGGTGGAAGCGAATTTCCATTTCCAAAATCTAGGTGCGAGCTTCACTGGCTGGCAATTGAGCATTGGCGGCGAGACAGTGGCCAGTAACGACACGGTGGCTTTTAATCAGACTTTCGAAGCCAGCTTTTCCAGCAATGTCTGGGGGGCCACGACTTTGTGTCAAGTCTTGGATCTGCCCGTGAGCTTATACGTGCAGTCTTTGGACAGCACCGTGGTCGTTGAACGTCTGCAACCATTCGTTGGCTTGCCATCAAGCAACAGACATCACTGATCTTTGTTTTGCTGGTGATGCTAGCCATCATTTGGCAGTCATCAGCGAAGGGGAGTTAGCGATGTCACGAATTCAGAACAACCAGTTGGCCTTGACGGCTGGCTGGCCAAGAACCTTTAACCACGTCGATGCTTATGCTTTAAGCGATCTGTCCGAGTATGGCTTGACAGCTGTGGTTGCCGACGCTAACCATTTGTACGGCTATTCTCTGGCTGACGCTAGCGAGGTATTTGACGTGCTTTTACCGGATTCTTTACTGCCAGTTACTGGCTTGGCTTGTGCTTCGCATGATCCAGCTGGTGATATTGGTAGTCGTTTTTGCCTGACCGGCGGCGTAAACAGCAAATACCTATACCTTACCAACGTGCTTGGTGAGGCGCTGTACACCCGTAGTGCTGGCGACTGTGGTCAGCTTAAGGATCCCATCAGCTTAGACATCTTGGGCAATGGTTATTATGACTTCGTCGTTGCCAGCCTGACTTGTGCTGGTGCGCAGGGCGGTTACACTCAAGAAGCCTGGCTCATCAGTTATAGTCAAAGCCAAGGCCATCACGGCATCGGCATTTTCACTTTGGGTTATAATGTGCCTGGCTATGAAAACGGTTTGGAAGCCTTGGTACCGTATCAGGCACCCGCAGGATCCAGCCATTTCGCGATGATGGGCAATAGTTATTATCCTTATTCCAACAGTTCGACTTATTTCAAGTGGATGGACTTTGGGCAAGGAGTGCCTGAATTCCAAATGCTTGGACCAATGTCGACCAGACGTCGTTATCTTTTTCCCTTGCACTTCAACCTTGATAATGTAAGCGACTGCCTGATGTTGGATCGGGGTGATGGCCTGCGCCTGTGGCATGGGTCTGGTGATGATTTCACGGACCAAGGCAAGATTCACAACTATTCTTCCCCAAATTCTTGCCCTGTTTTTGCTCAAGGTACTGATGGTGATACGCGTCTTGGCTTTTTAGAAAATGGCCAACTCAATTTTTACAATCTCGGCATCGATGAATGGTCATCATGGTTCAGACCGGGCGGCGTCGGTAACCAACATTGGGTGGCAAATGATGCTTGGGTACCAAACAACGCTCCCTTGAATCCACCGGTGGTCAGAGCCGAGTATTTTAACACCGGTGCTATCCGTTTGCAGCTTGAGGCCTTGCCCTTTGGCCAGGAGTCTGCCAGCTACAAAGTCTGGTTTTCTACTGATCAAGTGGAATGGAGTCTTTTGGCGGAAGTTCCTTGGAACGGACAAAGTAACACTTCCTGGGTGCATTCACGCGCCATCTGGAATTGTCCCAAGGGCTGGTATCAAGTGACCGTCACCAATGTTCTGGACGGCAGCGCTTTTTGGGGCATTTGGAATGACGGCATTAGAGCCGAATAAAAGGAGATCACCATGAAACGGATTTGTTTCTTGGCATTGATGTTGTGTGGTCTAGCGTACAACGCTGTGGCTCTACACATCTCTGCCTTTGCCAGTGACTGGCCTGACGCTTGTCACCCAGACAGCGTGTCTGTTCACTGGCAGTTCTATGACGGTCAGCAGTGGTACGATGGTTGGTCCTATGGCCGTTTGTTAGGACCCGATGGTTCACCTCTGTCCTATCGTTTTGACTGGTGCAGCGATATTCCGGAGAGCGAGCCGATACCGCTCTACGCCAGTATCAATGAGCTACGAGTGAAGCTGGCGGTGACAGGCATCGATACTACCAGTGTTGTGCAGTACATCAACATCAACGCCTCTTACGTGGATTGCTTTCCTGCTCCTTTTCCCATTGCTTTGCCGGCCGGGACATTTCTCGGCTGTGAGGAAATGCAATCAGCCATCGGTGATTCGGTTTTGCCCCAAGCCTTGAGTTTGGTGCAAAATTATCCCAACCCCTTCAACCCCACAACCACGATCAAGTTCAGTCTGCCAATTCCCGGTAATGCTCAACTGATCGTCCGCAACTTGTTTGGTCAACGGGTCGCGGAACTTGCCAACGACCAACTTAACGCTGGCAATCATGAGCTTCAGTTCAGTGCCAGCAACTTGTCCAGCGGTCTTTACTTCTACACGCTGACCTACAACGGCCAGTCCGTCACGAAGCAGATGCTGTTGCTCAAGTAACGAATCGATATGCAACAACCAGGCCCGGTTTCTCTCGCGAGAAACCGGGCCTAAATTTTTTTAAACAAATTAAAAAACAGAACTAAGAATTTTATGCTTTCAGCCCACAGGGCGTTTAATAAAATTTTTAGTTCTGTTGTATTATTTACATTAAATCTACCACTAAAACTCCTTCGCCGCCTTGAGCAAATTTTCCCAAACTTACTTTAGTTACATTAGAGTGAGTAGCTAAATATTTTTGTAATAAAGGCTTGATGATAGCTCCATTTTTTGAGTGCTTGCCTTGACCAACAATAAAACTTATTTTAGTGTAATTATTTTTTTGTGAATTTAAAATAAATTCATCAGCTAAACTATAAATTTTTTGTGGACTTAAAATACCGAGATTATGAAAATCAAATTCCGCTTGAATTTTATTTAAATTTTCGTATTTATTAGCCATTATAATTTATGATAATAAAATTCCGCTGCTAAATCGCTCTGAAAATGCAGGGCTTTTTTTATTTGTGAAATTTGGGCACCATTTTGTTTTAAGTAATAGGCTAGAGTATGACGTAAAACTTGAGGATTGAGCCGCAAAACATCAGACATCTGGTGACTATATTTTTCGATGATTCTTTCTATCGACCTGACAGACAAAGCTTGGTTTTTATTTTTGCCAGCGTGATCAAAATTGATAAATAAATAGGGAGAATCGTCTGATCTTTTTTGTAAATATTTTAGTAAATAAAATTTAGTGCTGTTATTTAATTTAGCCTCTTGTTTTTGATAAGAAATAATATTTTTATTTAAATTAAGATCTTTTTTTTCTAAGCTAACAATAGTTTTGGCTTTAAAGCCACTATAATATAATATTTCTAATAAAATTTTATCGCGCAAACTGATTAAGTCGCTCGGGTGGGGGATGAGATTGAGATATTCAGTTAGTTGTTTTTTAGTTAAGACATGAATACTTTGTTTTTCGATAGACAAGAGCGTGAGCTGCTGTTTTTGTTTGCTAAATTTTAAGTAGTTATTAATTACGCTTAAGCGCAAATTAATAGTAGCGATTTTTTTGTATTTATGTAGCAAAAATTCACGATATTTTTCACAATTTTTCGGGGTTATTTTTTCTTTATCTAAATAAGCTAAAAAATGTTTTAAGTGCCAGAGATAAGTTGCTTGGCTACTCAAAGATATTTTTTTAGTATTTAAATATTTTTGATATTTTCTGATATTTTCTGTTTGTGTCATCTAATATATTTTAGCACATAAAATCCCTCCCCCCAAGGGGGAGTATTGACTTTTAGGCTTAAAAATGCTAATATGGCCTTACTTATTATTAATTCCCCTAGCTTGGTTTAAGCCTTATTTCGTCTAAAAATTAGCTTAAACTCGGTGGGTGGAGCAAAGGAAAATTATGTTAGACAAGAAAAAGAAATTGAAACTGGTAGAACAGTTTCGTACTCACAAAAGTGACACTGGTTCTTGTGAGGTGCAAGTCGCTATTTTGACTGAAGAGATCAAAGAGTTGACCAAGCATTTAAAGAGTCACAAAAAAGACGTTTCTTCTCGCCGTGGTTTATTAGCTAAAGTCGCTTTGAGACATAAGCTTTTACGCTATTTGGAGAGAGAGGATGAAAAACGCTTTTTGAAACTCGTCAAAGCTTTAAAATTAAAAATTGCTAAAAAGGAATTAAAGAATTTTGAAGATTACTTTGAAGCCGAAGCAGAAGAAAAAGAAGAGTTAGAAGACGAAAAGTAAAATTATACCCGCCTCCGCCTTTGGCGGGGGCGTAGTTAATTATTAAGATTATTAAGAGTTGTTTTTTTCATCAGCAGACGATAGGCTATTAGTAAAAACTGTTTTTACGACTAAGAGTCTAAGGCTTGTTGGTGCAAAAACTCTCAAAAAAGAAAGGACATTTTATGTCAATCAAAAATTTTAGCCTTGAGTTGGCTGGAAGAAACTTGTCAGTGGAAATTGGCAAGCTAGCCAAACAGGCTCACGGCTCTTGTACTGTCACTTATGGTGACACGGTGGTTTTAGCGACCGCTGTAGCCTCATCTGCACCTCGCGAAGGCGTAGATTTTTTCCCTTTGATGGTGGATTATGAAGAGCGTTTATATGCTGCTGGTAAAATCAAAGGTTCACGTTTTATCAAGCGTGAAGGCCGAGCAACAGACGATGCTATTTTGACTGCTCGTTTGATCGACCGTTCTATCAGACCTTTATTTAAAGAGTCAGACCGAAACGATGTGCAAGTCGTCATCACAGTCTTATCTTATGATGGCATCAACAATCCAGAATTTCCTAGTGTGATCGCAGCCAGTATTGCCTTGGGTATTTCACCAATTGTTTGGGATGGACCTTTGGCTGGTTTAAGTGTTGGCCATATCAACGGTGAATGGGTGATCAATCCGACTGTAGAGGCAAGTACTAAAAGCGATTTAGAATTATTTGTGGCCGGGTCTGCCGATGAAGTGATTATGATCGAAGCTGGCGCCCAGCAAGTGACTGAAAAAGATATGTACGAGGGTATTGTCTTTGCTGCTAAACATATCCGTAAGCTAGTTGAGTTTGTGCAGAGTATCATCACAGAACTTGGTATTAAAAAGAATTCACCAAAAGTAGAAGAACCAGAAACTTTAGAGCTAAAAAATAAAGTTAAAGCCAAGGTTCAGGCTTTTTTGGACACCAAAGATTTGAGTACTTGTTTTCATCCTGACAAATCACAGATGAAGGTAGCGATTGACACTATCAAAGAAGAATTAAATCAAATTTTAAAAGCTGATAATGAAGTTTCCAAAGACATGCGCGCTTCAGGACTTGCTTCAGTGGATATTGCTTTAGAAGAGGCTTTTAAAAAATTAGTCCTAGAAAAAAACCAACGTCCAGATGGTCGCGCTTTTGACGAGATCAGAAGTTTGTCAGCTGAAGTAGCTATTTTGCCACGTACTCATGGTTCTGGTTTATTTTCTCGTGGTGAGACGCAAGTATTGTCTATCGTCACTTTAGGTGCGCCTGGTGATGAGCAGACCTTAGACAGCATGGAAGAAGCTGGTACCAAAAAATATATGCACCATTATAACTTCCCTGGCTTTTCTGTCGGTGAGGTCAAGCCTTTACGTGGTCCAGGTAGACGTGAGATTGGTCACGGTGCCTTAGCTGAAAAAGCTTTGATCCCAGTTTTGCCAGATAACGAAAGCTTCCCTTATACTATTCGGGTAGTGTCAGAAGTATTGGGTTCCAATGGCTCATCTTCACAGGCTTCTATCTGTGGCTCAACTTTATCTTTGATGGACGCTGGCGTGCCTATCAAGGCCCCGGTAGCCGGCATTGCTATGGGTTTGGTAATAGATGAGCATGACAAGAAAAAATATAAAATTTTGACGGACATCCAAGGCATCGAAGATCATTCTGGACATATGGATTTCAAAATTGCCGGCACCGCAACTGGTATCACGGCTATTCAGCTAGATATCAAATCAAGTGGTATTAGCTATGAGATAGTAGAGGAGACATTGAAGGCTGCTAAAATAGCTCGTGAGAAGATTTTAGCTGTCATGGCCGAGGCTATCGCTGAAGTCAGGCCGGAGCTATCTGTTTATGCTCCTCGTATTACTACCCTACACATTGATCCAGAAAAAATCAGAGAAGTGATTGGCTCTGGCGGAAAAATTATCAATGAAATTATTGACAAATGTAATGTGGCGATTGATATCGAGCAAGATGGTTTAGTGATGATCACTTCTCATGACTCTGAAGGTGCCAAACGTGCCGAAGAATGGATTCGTGGTATTGTCAAAGAGATAGAAGTAGGTGAAATCTATGAAGGTAAGGTTTTACAAATCATTACTGATCGTAATCGTGGTACTGAGCTAGGCGCGATCGTCGAGTTAGCGCCTGGTAAAGATGGTATGGTACATATTTCCCAAATCGCCCATGAGCGGGTGATGAAAGTTTCAGATAAATTGAAGCTTGGCGATGTCGTCAAAGTCAAGGTCATGGAAGTAGACAAGGAAAAAAATCGTATTTCTTTATCTATTAAGGAGCTTTTACCTAGAACAGACTTTGTTAAAAAATAACTTAGTGTTAGTGTGAATTTTTTAGAGTATTTTATTCAAAAGAGCAAACGTTCGCAGGCATTAATCTATGCGTTTGCTCTTTTATTATTGATAGCCATAGTCACTATTTGGTTTTCTTCTAAAGCAGATCAAGCTTTACTTAATTTTTTACCAGCTGAAACTAGTTTTTATTATCAGTGGCAGAAAGCTGATGATCAAAGTCAGCCAATAGTAGATTTTTTGCAAAATAATTTGCAAACAACGGCCAAAGCAGATCTAGATATTTTAGGCACAGACTTTTTAAAGCAAAGCAAAGATATTGTTTGGTTTAAAATAGGAAACAGTGAAGTAAATTATTATTTATTTAAAGCTAAGACTGGTTTTAATAAAAAAGAAATAAAAAATTTGCTGGAAAATAAAAATTTTAGCTGGCATCTGATAGGCAAACAGGTCTTAGTTTTAGCTAATCAGGCAGATTTAAAATTAGACTTTATTATTCAGGATAGCATAGGTATTGTACCACACTTTTTTAATCCTAGTGGGGAAAATATTTTTTTTAGCACTCAAAAACCTGAATTTTTGACAGATATTCTAGCTCAAGTGGGAGATAAGGCTTTATTTTCCGCTGAAAAACTTTGGTGGCAAATAGATACTAAACATAATCTAAAGCAAATAAATATTTATCAACTCAATACTACACAAGAAAATGTTGATTCAGCCAAGAGCTTAGCCTGGAAAGATTTAAAAATAATTTCTAAACCTAGACTATTATTGTTCGGACAAAATTTATCAGAGGCAAGTAGCAAGTTTTTGCAAGAAAATATTTTAAGTATCGTCAATACTCAAGCACCACACTTAAAATTTGGCGAAAATTTTTGGCAAAATTATGCTGATAATAGTTTTTACTTTTTTGATCAAGATGGTGACTGGTATTTAAGCAAAGCCGAGGACTGGTATCCAGCCTTAAGCTCACTTAATTCCGAGTTTGAAGTAATAACTAAAACCAGAAGCTTGCCGGATGGTACTTTGTATACGGAGCTATTAAAAAATAAAGAAGTCAAAGTAGAAAGTCTAGCTTGGCAAGACAAAGCCTACTGGAAGATGAAAGATTTTTATGGAGTGGACATAGCTAATCAGCATTATTTAAGTAATTCCGAAAATTTAGTCAAAGACTTATTAGCTAATAGTGCAGATTTTTCTGATCAGTGGCAAAATTGCGAGCTAAATGAAGATGAAAAGCTGACTAATCTGATATTTTTAGATAAAATTGCCGCCTCACAACTAAATTTAGGTAAATTTTTAGGGGAAGTAGATAAATTTGTTTTATTATTTGAGTATCAAAGTTCACAAACGCAAGGTTTACGTCTTTGCTGGCAGTAATTTTAATGTTTTTAGTTTAAGGTGCCTGCATCCCGGAGCTTTAGCGAAGGGTTGTGGAAAACTTGTGCACAAGGTGGAAAACTTTTTGGTGATTTTGTCAAAACATGTTTTAAGCTAAATTTTTTTTCGCTTACTTTAGCCAAGATTTAGAGTTGACAGGGAAGTATTTATGTGATATACTTAGATTGTTAATAAATAAGTTCTTTAGCAAAATCAAAGAAGTGCTCGGTAATACATTTAGTGGGCAGTTCTTTCCATTCTACTGTAGGTAATTATTATTAAGGTGCGCTGACCACCTTAAACATCTAAAAAACAAAAATAAAAATATAAAAAGGATCATCCTCATTTGATAAAAATGGAGATCGATACCACGATATGGTAGAGTGGCACAAGCTTTCGAGTCAGAAGAAAGCGTCATAACGTGTTTGCAAATCAAAATCTTGCCAATTTTTTCGCCTGACATACAAGGCGGAAAACAAGTGATTTGTAGAGACGGAAGGCGCATATTCCCTAAACAATATCATTATGATTTTATGTAGGGCGCTTATGCGCCTCTTTTAGTTGTTAAAATTTTGGCTTTTACTTGATTTTTCTGGCTATTTTTGCTAAACTTGACTCTGTTAAATAAAACCATTAAAGACAAACATATGAAATTAGATGCTGCTTTTATCGCCCAAATGAAAGATGAATTAAGTGCTCGTAAGCTAGAATTAGTCAAAGAGCTGAATATCGATGCTGTCAAAGTGACGGATGATGATTATGATGCTAAGTTTCCTGACTATGGTGAAAAGGAAGATGAGAATGCGGCTGAAGTAGCTACTTTTGAAAAAAATTTATCCATGGAAAAGACTCTAGAGGTTTCCTTGTTTAATGTCAATAAAGCTTTGAAAAAAATCGAAGAAGGTAAATATGGTACCTGTGAAAAATGTGGTATGCCGATTGACCCAAAGCGTTTAGAGGCTTTTCCTTCAGCTACGACTTGTATGGAGTGTAAGAAAAAATCGCTCTAATGTCTAAAAAGTTTTTTGTTTTATTAATTTTATTTTTATTAGATCGTGTTTTAAAAATATATTTTTGGCAACACACTAATTTCGCTTATTTAAATCAAAATATTTCTTTTTCTCTACCGATTGGTCAATATTTTCTTTGGCCAATTTTGTTTTTGTTAATAATTTTTGTTTACTGCCAGTGTTTAAAAAATTATCAAAAAAATACCAAGCATTTTTTTGCTTGGGGCTTAATATTCATCGGCGCTGCGAGCAATATTCTGGACAGATTAAACTATGGAGGAGTAATAGATTTTATTTCCGTGCCATATTTTACCGTTTTTAATCTTAGTGATGTTTTTATCTTTTGCGGGGTAGTTTATTTATTATTAGTTAAATTAAAAACTCCCGCCTAGCGGGAGTTTTGGGGTAACTAAGAAAGCAATGGCCGGTCGCTTAGGGGTAGGCGACCGGCCTTTTCTTTGCCCAAATTTATAGCACACAGGGAGGACTTGATCCAGTGGCACCCGGCGGCGCAAGCTGCGCCTTCATGCAGAGAACTTCCGACATCAATGTCGTCGAGACCCGCGAACGCGACTGCTCGGACCCCACGGCCACGAACTGCGGTGATGCGCGTTCGCGCGGAGCGTCGGGGAGCCCGGACACGGGACTGCGACCGGCGAGTCGCCATATCACATTTCACCTTGA
>LBRC01000023.1 GCA_000991205.1 Parcubacteria group bacterium GW2011_GWA2_36_10
TTGATTTGGAGAGGCTGAATATTTATGTTATAATAAGGCTAATATGTTGTTAGCCTTTGTTTTTATTTTAGGCCTATTTGTTGGGAGTTTTTTGAATGTGGTGGTTTATCGGCTACATCGAGAGGAGTCTTTTGTCAAAGGTTTTTCTAAGTGTTTATTTTGCGGTCATCGGCTATATCCTAAAGACCTCGTGCCGCTTTTTAGTTTTTTATTTTTAAGAGGTAAATGTCGTTATTGCCGACACAAAATCTCTAAACAATACTTTTTGATGGAAATAGCCACCGCGTTTGGTTTCGCATTGATTGCTTACACTTTATGGCAGACTACTGATTCGCAAGTTATTTTAGCTAATATTAGCAATTTATTGATTTTTAAAACTTTAGTTTGGTGGCTATTTTTTAGCTATTTGTTGATTATTTTTGTCTATGATTTGAAATATTATCTGATTTTGGATCAAGTGACGCTTCCGGCAATTATTATTTTTTTCTTGATAAATTTATTTTTAGGTTTTAGTTGGCAAAGTTTATTAGTTGGCGCTTTAGTGGGTGGCGGATTTTTCTTTTTGCAGTTTATTATCTCTAGAGGTAAATGGATTGGCGGAGGAGATATACGTCTAGGTTTATTGCTGGGTGTGATTTTAGGCTGGCCACAAGTTTTGACGGCTTTATTTGTCGCTTATTTATTGGGTAGTTTATTTGCTATTGGTTTATTATTAAGTGGCAAAAAACATTGGGGTGACAAATTGCCCTTTGGGACTTTTTTGAGTTTAGCCACGCTGATAGTTTTGCTATATGGCGAGGTTTTGATTAAATGGTATTGGTCTTTATGGCTATAAAAAATCAGCTAGGGACAACTTTGATTGAATTATTAGTAGCGATTGCTATCATTGGTATTATGTCTGGTATTTTTGTGGCGCAAATTAGTTTGACTGACGGTGAAGAGCTGAATCTGGTGACCGAGCGCGTAGCGGCTGATTTGAAACAAATTCGCAATTTAGCTACTTCAAGGGTGATAAATGAAAATAATGTTTATCCAGCTGGTGGTTATGGCATTTATTTTCAAGATTATGATGGTACTGGTGATTCAGCTTATTATATTTTATATGCTGATAGTGGAGCGGCTGGTTATCAGTCAGCTGACGATGTGATTATAAGTAAGTATATTCTGCCGGATGCTGGCTTAACAATTTTTCCATTTGAATATGAAACAACAGATCAGTTTTATTTTACTTTTGTGAACGAACATGAGTCGCAAACTGATATACCACCCAAAGTATCACTCGGCTATTCCATTAGGCTTAATTTTAAAGGTCAATCTACGACTAATGCTATTTTGATTAGTGATCCGGCAGCTGATACTTATACCTGGGGTAATATTAATATTTCATATAATGTACAATAAAATTAAAAACATCTTTCGACTACGCTCAAGACAGGCTGGTTTTACTTTATTAGAAATGCTGATTGCTTTATCTGTCATCAGTGTGGGGGTGATGGCGGCTTTTACCTTATCTACGGCCAATTTAAATACTGCTAAAGCTAATTACAGTCGTGTGCTAGCGGCAAATTTAGCCAGAGAGGGTCTGGAGGCAGTCAGAAATATACGTGATACTAATTGGTTAAAAATTCAAGCCAATGCAGATTGTGGTGCGACATTATGCACCTGGGATAATAATCTAGATCAAGGCACTTCTACTATTAGCTATGATAGCGGTGATGATTTGGGTACTCTGATTAACACTAGCGACATTAGCGCATGTTTTGCGGATAAAAGTTGTATCTTAAAAATAAAGAATGATACGGGCTATAATATTTATACACATTCTGGCGGTGATGAAACTAATATAGCTCGTTTAATAATTTTAAAAGCTATTTGTCGTGATAGTGATGACACTTTGGCTATACAGAATTCTAGCGATGAAAATTGTGGTGCTACTTTTGAAGAAAAAGTTGGCTTACAAGTGACTTCGCAAGTATATTGGCAAGATTTTAATAAAAGTCACACTCTAGAAGCAGTAGAGGAATTATATAATTGGCGAGAATATGAGAATTAAAAATAATCAGGCAGGCTTGACTTTGGTAGAAATTTTAGTAGCAGTTTCTATTTTTTCGCTTTTGGCTGTAGTAGTGTCTGGTATTTATGTGGCTTTTTCCAATAGTCAAGCTCGTGCCACGCGTGCACAAAGATTATTAAACGACGCGCAGTTTGCTTTAGTGGGTATGGCAAGAGAAATTAGAAATAATCAGCTGTATTATGGTTTTGGTTTTACAGCTCAAAATTGTAATGATGAAATTAACCCTACGCCAGAGATTAATATTGAGTCTTGTATTTTTTTGCAAAAAAGTGATGGCACCATCATTGCTTTTGCTAAAGAAACTAGTAATAATAAATTAGATTACTTAGTTAGAAGTTCGGTTGCGCCCTATACTTGGTCAGTGACTGGTTTTGTGTTCAATGATGGCACTGAAGGAGTGGTTATTGATAGTTTAAATTTTTGGTTTGAGCCAAGCACTGATCCTAGCATAGAAGGTAATGCTAATCGTCAGCCTTTTGTGTTTATTCAATTTAAAGTCAGTACTTCGGATACAAATATTTATAAAAGAGTGAGTTATAATTTACAAACTTCAGTTTCTTCAAGGGTTTATAAACGATAAAGATGTTATGGGTTTTAATATAAAAAATTTCAAAAACAATCAATCAGGTGTGGTGCTCATCATGTCTTTGATGATTTTGTTAGTGATGATTATTTCCGTCATTGCTTTGAGTCGAGTGATAGTGGGCGAAGTCAAGATGACGCGCAATAGTGATAACTCTATCATAGCTTTTTATGCGGCCGAAAGCGGTGTAGAAAAAGCCTTGTATTATCTGAAGCTTGGTCGAGAAAATACTAATTTTACTGATTTTATTGCTTTAGAGGGTACGGAAAGTTTTATGGATAATGAGAGAAACTTTTCTTTTACAACCGCTACTACCACTAGTGATTATTTTGAAGCCTTTGACATTAGCACTAGTTCTCCTGCTACGGCGCAAATTATTTTACCCGGTGGTCTTGTACCCACTGGCCTAGAAGCACAACTTTCCGGTAGTTATAATATTAAATGGTCAATTGATGATTGTTTAGCTGGCGGGCATGCCTCTGATCGTTTAGAAGTTTCTGCTACTTCTTTGTATAAAGAAAGTAGCATATTGAAATCAGATACCCAGCAAGTTACTGGCGTTTGTGGCTGTGAGGGTGGTGGTGATACTTGCGTGGAGATTGATAATAGTAGTATTACAGCGGACAAATTTTATTATTTTACTTTTAGGCCGCTTAATAATACAGTAACTTATCTTAAGCTGACACCAGACAATAAATATCCCGGTGAAGCAAATATTGAAGTAGTGGGTAATTATCGTCAGTCATCGCACACAATCAATGTCAAAGTAAATACCGTAGCGCCAGCCTCAAATATTTTCTCTTACGTGTTATTTTCCGATGATGAATTAAGTAAGGGTTTTTAAAATTTGATGACCAAAAGTGAAGCAAAACTAAGAATAGCCAAACTGATTAACGAGATTCAACATCATCGTTATCTTTATCATGTCCAAGACACCCAAGAAATTTCTGATTCAGCCCTAGATTCTTTAAAAAAAGAGTTAGCTGTTTTAGAGGAGAAATTTCCAGATTTAATAAGACCGGACTCTCCGACCCAGAGAGTGGGTGGTAAAGCTTTGCAGAAATTTAAAAAAGTTTTGCATCGGAGTAAAATTTTGTCTTTAGCGGATGCTTTTGATGTGAGCGATTTACAGGCTTGGCAGGAGCGTAATGAAAAAATTTTAAACACCAAAATCAAAAGTTATTATAGTGAATTAAAGATGGATGGTTTGACCGTTGTTTTGACTTATCTTGATGGCGTCTTAGCCACCGCAGCGACTCGTGGTGATGGACAAATCGGTGAAGACGTAACGATGAATTTAAAAACCATTGAAAGCATTCCTTTGAGACTTAAACCATTAGCTAATAAAATTTTACCAAAGTTGCTAGAGGTTAGGGGCGAGGTGGTGATGACTAAAAAAGTTTTTCAAGCTTTAAATCAAACGCAAGCAAAACAAAACTTACCCTTGTTTGCAAATCCGCGCAATGTCGCCGCTGGCTCTATCCGGCAGCTAGATCCGCAAATCACTAGTAGTCGCAAATTAGATTGTTTAGTATTTGAACTGATGACTGACTTAGGACAAAAAACTCATCAAGAAGTACATCAGCTTTTAGCTGATTTGGGCTTTAAGACTAGTCCTTACAATGAGGTTTGCCGAGACTTAAAGAGCGTTAATAAATATTTACAAAAGTGGGAGAAAAAGCGTAAAGCTTTGGCCTATGACACCGATGGTGTAGTAGTAGTGGTCAATGATATTAATCAAGAAAAGATTTTAGGTAGTGTCGGCAAAGCTGATCGTTGGATGATTGCTTATAAGTTTCCCGCTGAAACTACTACCACTAAAGTTTTAGCTATTGAGGTGCAAGTTGGTCGGACTGGTGCTTTGACACCAGTAGCTATTTTGACACCAGTAGTAGTTGCTGGCTCGATTGTTTCTCGAGCGACTTTACATAATCAAGATGAAATTGAGCGCTTAGATGTCAGAGTAGGCGATACCGTGATTATTCAAAAAGCTGGCGACATCATCCCTGACATTGTGCAGGTTTTACCAAAATTAAGGACCAGTAAAGAGAAAGTCTTTGTTTTTCCTAAACACTGTCCAGCCTGTAAAAGTCCAGTCCAACAAAAGCCTCAAGAGGTGGCTTGGTATTGTCCAAACAAAAAATGTTATGCCCAAAACATTGAAGGCTTGATTCATTTTGTGTCTAAAAAAGCTTTTAACATCGAGGGTTTGGGCGACCAAATTATCAAGCAATTAGTCGATACTGGCTTAGTAAATTCTGCAGCTGATATTTTTACTTTAAAATTAGGCGACCTAGAAGTTTTGGAAAGATTCGCTAGTAAAAAAGCACAAAATTTATTAGCAGCCATTGAAAAAAGTAAAAATATTGCTTTAGATAGATTTTTGTATGCTTTAGGCATCAGACATGTCGGTACAGAAACAGCTATTATTTTAGCTGATCATTTCCAGAGTTTAGCGAAATGGCAAGCTAGTACTCAAGTAGAATTGGAAAATTTAAATGAAATTGGTCCAGAAGTTTCGGCTTCTATTATAAGCTGGCTAGCAGACAAAAATAATATAGAATTACTAAAAAATTTACAAAAAGCACAAATTAATTTAGAATACAAACAGCTCAAAAATAATAAATTAAATGGTCAAAGCTTTTTATTTACTGGCTCTTTAGCAATAGAGAGGACGGAAGCACAAAATATGGTGAGAGCCAAAGGTGGAAAAATTGTTTCTAGTGTCAGTAAAAATTTAGATTATTTAGTGGCAGGTGTTAGTCCAGGCTCAAAATTAAGCCAAGCTGAAAAACTAGAGTTTAAAATTTTGAGTGAACAAGAATTTTTGAAATTAGTAAAATAATTTATGGAAAATTTAGTGATAACTAATGTTTATATTTTTATTTTAGCTTTAGTATTGGCTGTTTTGGAAATCCAAATTGAAGGGCCAAATGGCTGGGCTAAAAACTTACCAACTTGGAGGCCAAAATTAGAAAAGTGGTATGTGCGATGGTATATGAAGTTTATGAGTGGACGTGAAGCTACTGGCTATCACATCACGATGTTTACTTTTGTTTTCTTGATTTTTAATTTACCCTATGTTTTTGGTTTGAGTTTAAATCTTGAGCATTATTTAAAAACTTTAGCTTTCTTTTTCATATTTATAGTTTTGTGGGATTTTTTATGGTTTGTTTTAAATCCACACTATCCATTAAAAAAATTTAAAAGCGAACATATTTGGTGGCATAAAAAATGGCTATTAGGGGCCCCAGTGGATTATTATGGTGGCCTTATTTTATCATTGATTATTTTATTACCCCTAGCTTATTTTAATAATTCAACGTCTGTGATTTTTTGGTGGTGGCAAAATATTTTGTTATTTGTAGCCGAAACTTTAATTTTAATCATTTTTAGTTTTTGGGTTTTAGATATAGATAACTGGAATAAAAAATAATTATGAGTTTAAATAAAGAAGAAATTTTAAAAATTGCTAATTTAGCGAAATTAGAGCTATCAGCGGAAGAGATAGCGGCTTTTCCTAGTCAGCTAAGTGATATTTTAGCTTATTTTGATAAATTAACTAGCTTAAATTTAAAAAACGTTGAACCTTTTATCAGTGAATTAAATCAACAAAAAGTTTTATTAAGAACAGATGAAGTGGGCGCAAGTGATGCAAGTATCAAAGATCAATTTGTAAAAGTTGAAAGTGATTATTTAGTCGTTCCACAAGTATTAGCCCGCTTTGACGCGAGGCAAGCTAAAAAATAAATACATGACAGACAATAAATTTAGTAATTTAAATATTGATCAAATTTTAGCTGGTTTTAAAAATAAAACTTTCTCTAGTTTTGAATTAGCCAGTTATTATTTAGCGAGAATAAAAAATGATAAGCTCAATGCTTTTATTTCGGTAAATGAGCATGTTTTAGAGGAGGCAAAGCAGGCCGATCAAAAAATCGCTCAAGGCGAGATGGCTTTATTGACTGGCGTGCCTATAGCCATCAAAGATATTTTATTAGTTAAAGGACAGAGAGCGACTGGTGCTTCAAAAATGCTAGCCAATTATATTGCCCCTTATACAGCGACAGCGGTAAAAAGGCTAGAGGATCAAGGGGCGATTATTTTGGGCAAAACAAATTGTGATGAGTTTGCCATGGGGTCATCTAATGAAAACTCGGCTTTTGGACCAGTTTTAAATCCTCATGATATCACTCGTGTTCCCGGTGGCTCTTCTGGTGGCTCTGCCGTCGCTGTAGCCGCCGATTTAGCACCAATAGCTCTAGGTACTGATACGGCTGGATCTAGTCGTCAGCCGGCCTCTTTTTGCGGTCTAGTAGGCTTAAAACCAAGCTATGGCAGAGTTTCTCGCTATGGCTCGATGGCGATGGCCTCATCTTTGGATCAGATTGGACCGATGGCCAAAAGCGTTAAAGATGCTGCTTATTTACTCCAGGTCATAGCTGGAAAAGATAAGTATGATTTAAGTGCCAGCTATAATACAGTGCCAGATTATTTGAATTTATTAAAAACTCAAGATCCGCATAAATTAAAAGTTGGTTTGCCAAAAGAATATTTTAGCGATGCTTTAGCTCCAAGTATCAAACAGGCTTTAGATAAAACGATTGATTTTTTACATGAACAAAATATAGTTGTCGAAAAAGTTTCTTTACCTTATACTGAATATGCTCTAGCTACTTATTATATTCTCATGCCAGCGGAGCTAAGCTCGAATTTAGCGCGATTTGATGGTTTACGTTTTGGTCATCACGAAAGTAATGATTTAAATTTAGATGACTGGTATAAAAAAGTGAGAGCCACGGGATTTTCAGCCGAAAGTAAGCGTCGTATCATGCTTGGTACTTATATTTTATCCGCTGGCTACTATGATGCTTATTATAAGCAGGCGCAAAAATTACGCACGGTTATCAAGCAAGATTTCCAAAAAGTTTTTACTAAAGTAGATGTGCTATTGACGCCAACTACTCCTACGACCGCTTTTAAATTGGATGAGAAATTATCAGACCCTTTAAGTATGTATTTAGCAGATATTTTTACAGTTAGTGCCAATATTGCTGGTATCTGTGGTCTTAATTTACCAATGGGCGTGGATGAAAATAAGCTGCCGATCGGCATTCAGCTTTTAGCTGATGCTTTTCAAGAAGAAAAATTATTCGTTTTAGGAAATTTTATTGAACAAAATATAATATAAAAATATGGGTATAAAAAATAAAATAGAGGAGCGGGTCAAACAGGCCAAGGCGCAAAGTTATTTTAAAGCCTGGTATCAGCGGCGTTGGGGTAAATGGACTTTGTTAGCTGCGGTTCTGATTATGCTTTGTGTGATTTGGTTAGCTGGTCTAATAGTGAATAATTTATTGCATATTTATCGCGGGGATCTGTTTGATAAAACTACTTTGACTTGGGTGACAGCCGCTGGCTATGAACAAAATAAAAAAGCTGCCAGCCAAGTCTTAACTGAAGATGATCCTTATACTGGTACTGATGAGCCAATGGTTTATATTGTAGCTTATGAAAGTTTTGCCTGTCCTTGGAGCAAAGAAAATCAAATTGATTTGAAAAAAATGTTAGACAAATTTGGGCCATTAGTTAGATTTGTGTTTAAAGATTTTCCGACTGAAGGTTTGCACGAAAATGTTTTTAATGCTCATCTAGCTGCTAACTGTGCTAATGAACAAAAAAAGTTTTGGGAGTACCATGACTTGTTATTCGCTAATCAGGGTAAATTTTCTAAGCCAGAGCTTAAAGCTTATGCTGCCCAGCTTGGTTTAGACAAAACTACTTTTGATGCTTGTTTAGATAGTGAAAAATTTTCTCAAGAGATTCGTCAAGATTATGCTCAAGGTGTCAATCTAGGAGTGTCGGGTACACCGAGCTATGTAGTGAATGGCCAGCTACTCAAAGGTGCGGTGCCAATGGATCTTTGGGAACAGGTGATTGGTTTTATTCTTAAGCAAGCAAGCTAATGTGGTGGCACGATAGTTTGCCAACAAGATTATTTCTGTCATTTGGCTCAGTTCATGTTTACTACTACGGCTTGATTATTGCCAGTGCTATTTTGATAGCAGTTTTTTATGCGCAAGCTAAAGCTAAAAATAAACCAAAAATAAATGCAGAGCAGTCTAATGAGCTGTTTTTTTATTTAGTCTTATTTAGTATTATCGGCGCTCGTTTTTATCACGTGTTGTTTTTTAATTGGGTTTATTATCAAGATCATTTTTTAGAAATTTTTCAAATTTGGCAAGGTGGTCTGGCGATCCAAGGAGCGATTTTAGCTAGTATTTTTACTTTACTAATTTGTGCTAAAAAATATCAGCTTAAATTTTATCAACTAAGCGATTGGTTAGCGCCAGCTTTGATCTTGGGTCAAAGCCTTGGCCGCTGGGGAAATTATTTTAATCAAGAATTATTTGGTAAACCACTTGAGGCTTGGTACGCTATTCAGATTAGTTTAGAAAATAGGGTAGCAGGCTTTGAAGATTTTACTTATTTTCACCCGACATTTTTTTATGAGTCAATTTTAAATTTAGTTTTATTTTTGGTTTTATATTTTTTAAGCTCGAAAAAATTGCCTCTAGGGGCAATTACTTGGCTTTATTTAGGTGGCTATTCTTTGATCAGATTTAGCTTAGAATTTATCCGTATCGACCCTACGCCTTTATTATTCGGTTTCCGTTTGCCACAAGTGGTAAGTTTAGTAGTGGTTTTAGTAGCAATTATTTTTATAGCCAAGAAGTTTAAGGTAGTTAAGTAATTAATATAATTTCCCCGCCTACGGCGGGGAAAGAATTTTGGCTTTTGTTTTTGTAATGAAATTTTTTGGCCAAGGTATACCAATAGTTTACAAAATTTTTATTGCCATTTTATTTTTTGGAATCTTAATTTTTAGTTCTTGGCTTAGTGCAAAAAAATCAGCTTCATATATTTGTATGAAGTATATTATAAATAGTAAAGATAAGATTATTAAATTAGCTACTATATATTATGGTATTATTTTGTTGTGTTGGTTATTTAAAAATACAAGCGATAGTATTATAAAATATCCATTGTTATATATACTTATATTAGTCATAGTGATGGTCATGGTATTGGTTATTTTCTATTTGTTTAGCCAAAGGTATATCAAGAATGAAAATCTAGAGAGTGTTGCTATTATTGCACAACAGGGTGTTGCAAGTGGAAAAAAACAAATCAAAGAGTGGTGGGTGTCATTTGTATATTTTTTAGAAACATTTTTTGGCACAATAGTTTTTGTGAGTTTGATAATAGGAGTAACATTTTCTATTTTAAATGTGCCAACCTCATATGAGGTTTTGTTTGCAATTTTATTTTATATTATTTTCATGTTTGGTTTGTGGTTCTGCGCTAAATTTATAGCAGAGCATATTTGCAGAAAATATATAGTAGTAAATAAAAATAAAATTATTCAGTTAAGCACAATTTATTTTGCCGTGGTACTTTTTGCCTGGGCACTTTTGAGTTCTAATCAAAGTTCTGACGATTTTATTATTATAAATAAACTAGCAGATACTATATTAGTAATAGTCACATTTATAATCATGTTGATTATTTTTTATATGGCCAGCAAAAAGTATATTAAAAATGATAATGAAATTTTAATACAATAAATGTTTTGAGCAAATAAAAAAAGCTAAGAATAGTCACAAATTTCATCTCAACTTTTTTAAACTTTTCTAATTTGTTTGACTTCGTGCCCCTCGGCGCACTTCGTTTGCTCGGGGCATTCGACCTGTTTATTATATAAACAAGAGTGGTCGAAGACCATGAGCGAAGTGAGAACAGAATGTTCGAACGAAGTCGAATGGCGGGATGGAAGGGACTCGAACCCTCGACCTCCTGCGTGACAGGCAGGCGTTCTAACCAGCTGAACTACCACCCCAGCAAGTAAATATAAAACTTAATAGAACATCAGAATACTACATTATTTTAGCTATTTTGTCAATAATATGCAATTAACAAACACGCAAACTAGACTGCTTTATTTAATGGCCACAATTTTGTGGGCAGGATTGATTTTTTATTTGTCAGCTGTGCCAGATTTAAAAAGTGGGCTACCAAGTTTACAAGATTTGATTTTGCGTAAAATAGGACATGTCTTTGTGTTTTTTATGTTTGCTTATTTGTTGGCTCATAGTTTGAATAGAGTGCAAAGACACTATTTATTATTTGTTATTATCGTTGGTGTTTTGTACGCTTTTATTGATGAAGTACATCAATTGAGCGTTATTGGGAGGCAGGGTAGTGCATGTGATATTTTGATCGATTCAATCGGGGTATTTTTAGCAGTTTTTATCTATCTTAGAAAAACAAAAAAGTCTAGTTAATTAAAATACCCGCCGAAAGGCGGGTATTTTATGTAGATGTTTTATTTTTTTAAAGCAGTGACAAAGTTAGCAAAAGTCTTTGGTTGTGTTTCTGCCATTTGGCTTAAAACTTTACGATCTAATTCACAGTTATTTTTCTTTAACATATCAATGAATCTAGAATAGTTCAAACCTAAGGTGTGGACAGCAGCATTTAATTTTACTTGCCACAACCTGCGCATCACGCGTTTCTTTTTACGACGATCAGCTAAAGCATGTTGACCAGCTTTATTGATGGCAGTTTGAGCAAGTTTGATTAAATTTTTGCGACCCCAGTTATAACCTTTGGTCTTCTTCAAAATATTTTTTCTACGTTTGACGTGAGTGACGCCTCTTTTTACTCTAGGCATAGTTTTCTGATAATTATCTATTAGTTAGTGTCATCAAGCTATAAGCTGTATGGCAAAAGTTGTTTTACATTTTTAATATTAACAGCGGCCAATGTTTTATCTTGGCGTTTGTTGCGCTTGACCTTGCCGCTTTCACGAGAGTTAAAATGATCTTGACCAGCAGTGCGAATAAGCACTTTTTTCTTAGCGGTGATATGGATACGTTTTTTTAAAGCTTTGTGAGTTTTGAGTTTCATGACTTTGCTATTGTTTACTAATAAGAGTACTTAAGGTTCCGCCCATTTGTTTGATCGGGCTTTCTATTTTATAAGTTTGGCTTAAACCGTCTAAAAACTCTTGGATAACTTCTCTGGCTTTATCACGAAAAGCTTTTTCTCGGCCTTTTAAGCGTAATTCGATATGGACTTTGTGTCCTTGGCTCAAAAATTTGTCAGCTTGTTTTTGTCTGACTTCAAGATCGTGTTGAGCGATTTTAAAGGAAAGTCTGACGCCTTTGGTTTCTACTTTTTTGACTTTACTTTTAGCTTTTTGTTGACTGCGAGCTTGCTGATATTGGAATTTTCCATAATCAGTCAGACGACAAACCGGCGGTTGAGCTAAAGGTGAGACTTCGATCAAATCTAACTCTTTACTTTCTGCTAGGGCCAAAGCATCAGCGATTTTTAAGACGCCGATATTTTCTCCGTTTTCATCGATGACCATTACTTCTGGCACTCTGATCCTGTCGTTGAAACGGAATTTTTTTTCGGAACTAGCTTGACTCCGATTGAAATACATTTTTTTTGTTCTCAAATTTATTTTTAATAATTATTTTGGTCTGATTAATCTCGTTTTAGGCGAATTAAAAAGATGGGAAAAAATTAGTCAATGCCTTTCGACTCGCTCCGCTCGCTCAAGACACTCGATTCTATAAGACAGAATGGTCAAAGGTGTTAAAAACACCGGCGACCACGAGTGAGCTTTTTGCGAAGCAAAAGGCGAATCGAGTGGTGGAGATGAGGGGAATCACACCCCTGTCTAACAAATCGCTTAACAAACTTCTACAAGTTTAGTAATTTTTTAAGTTTCAAGCCAAAGCTATAAAAATTACAAAACACTTTGACTTAAAGCTAATATTTAATTTGGCAAAGCAATTAGCGCATCTTTGCTACAGCTCAAATGAATGACGTCCGTTTATTTACCTTTGAGCAAATAAATAGCGAACGGTTTTAGCAGTTTAGGCTAAAACTGGTGAAAACTGAGGGACTTGGAAAAGTTCTCTAGCTTTCGCAAATAAGTTTTTTGCACTTATTCTTTTTGACCATTTTTTGAGTTAGTCAGCTCAACTTGCTGCCTATTATTTGATTTATTGTCAAATATAAAACATCCCCTTAAAAACGATTTTTCAATTTGCGAGCGATCTCGCGATTAGTATCGCGTTTTTTGATCGTTTGACGCTTGTCAAATTCTTTTTTGCCCTTGACTAGAGCAATTTTTACTTTCACAAGTCTCCGCGTAGTATACACCGAAAGTGGCACTATTGTCAAGCCTTTTTCTTGGTTTTTGCCGATTAAATGGTCAATTTCTTGTTTGTTTAAGAGTAATTGTCTGGTTTTGGCTGGTTCATAGTTGATTTGCGCTATTTTGGCTTTTAAGTAAGGTGAGATGTGCATGTTCTTGATCACGGCACCTTCGGGGCTGATAGAGACAAAACTACCATGAAGATTGATATGGCCTAGTTTGGCAGCTTTTACTTCTGGACCAGATAATACCAAACCAGCTTCAAATTCTTCCAAAATTTGATAGTTATAGTAGGCTTTTTTGTTGTCGGCTAAAACTGGCATATATTTATCTTTAACTAAATTTAGCATAATTTTCAGTTATCTGCCAGTATTGCTTGACAAAAAGCTATTTTTGTGGTAGTATGCAGACATAAAGAAGTTCTCTCAAAAAAGGAACACAACATGGCAAGGCTCATAAGAGGCATCGAGAGGTCCCAATTAGTTTGGGATATTACTCAAAGATGTAAGCGCTTGGGTATTGTTGGGGTGAATGCTGGATTTTTGAAGAGATTTAATTATCTTCAGCTATACAATATCAGATCCTGGCGGGTTGATGAATACTTTGTTAAAGCCTTGGGACTGACTTGGCCCTTGCTTAAGCCAAAACCTGCTCCTCGGACAGGTGACACCATGGACTTGGCATTTTGAGCTCGACGCGTGCGTCGGGCTCTTTACTTCTGCCAAAATTTTATTAGCTCGCTGATGGCTTGAATAATATTTTTATTAAGCTGATTTTTTTCGATTTTGATTTGTTGTTCCGTAAATTTCCAAGCCGGATTTAAGCTCAATAATTTTTCTAATTTTTTGTAGTCTAAAATATTAGAAAAATTAAAACTAACAAATTCTTTATCTCTGTTTT